>JACRDZ010000005.1 GCA_016212735.1 Candidatus Firestoneibacteriota bacterium
CCCTTTGGGTGCACTGAGATATATTTATAATTTTAAAAACTCTGTGTCCTCAAATTAATAAAAATATAATAAAAAATACTCTCTAGTTCTCTGTGGTTAATTTCTTTCTTGGGAAATTTCTGCAAAAATATTTTTTTTCTTGACATAAAAATAAAAGCATGTTAATATAATTTTCCATTAAATAGTCTATTTCCCCCATTTAAATAAGTTGTTAAATTGCATTAGGAGGGCTATTATTCGTTAATGAAAATGCAATTGATATTGCAAAGCTTTTTTGTATGAAAAAATTGTTAAAAATACATAAAGCAAATGTATAAATATCTTAGCTTATTACCTTTGAGCCGCTATAAATCTAATGATGTCAAAATAAAGATCTTTAGATATTTTGGCCTGTTTTGGAGAATATATCTCAATGCAGAAAGGAATAATAGCAATTTCTGCTTTTCTATTTTTTTTTGGATTGGTTAAAAGAACAGGCGGAGAAAAAAAAGAGGGGAAAGCAGAACAGGGAAGTTTTAAACAGCAGGGATTGGGGCTGGAAGTAACTGTGACTAAGGTGATAAGAAAGAAAGAAAAAGAGAACTATCATCTTGAAAGTATGAATTGCGATGATTGTCATGGTTATCGGCCAGATATAACAAAGGAAAAAAGAGATAAAATTAGATTAGTTGAAGAGAATATTATTATTCTCTGTAACAAATGTCATGAGGGGGACAATTTACATCCTGTTGGAGTAATTCCTGACCTTGATAAAACAGGAATAAGAGTTCCAGAATATTTACCTCTGGGAATTAAAGGGGATAATAAAAACAGGATAATTTGTACTACCTGTCATGCTGTTCATATAAATGATGCAAGTAACTATCTATTAAGAGGTTTCCTTCCGAGCAATAAAGATAGGGAGGAGAGTATATTAGAAAGTGAAAGAGCAAGTTTTTTTCAGGAGAGAAGTGAGTTATGTGAGGCATGTCATACTAAAGCTTTTCTTGAGTTAAATCCACATAACCGCAGAACAAAATCTTGCAAATTTTGTCATATAGAAACTCCTGAAGGAGAAATAAATATAGAAGAGACTTTCAACAAAGATATTGTAAAATTGTGTAATTTTTGTCATAATAAAACAAGAGACGCTCATTATTTGGCAGTTAATCCTTTTTATGATAATGAATTAAAAAAAGAAATATCTAAATATAAAATTGTATTAATTAATGGAAAAACAGTTTGTGTATCATGCCATGATCCGCATGGAGGAAGCAAATTGTCACACTATTTAAGGGAAAATTACGTAACACTGGCTGAGAGATCCAAACGTATTAATCCTCATTGGATAGGGACATTCTGTCTTTCATGCCATGAAAATAAGTCAGATAATAATAAAGAGACCAGAGAATTAGGTTTCAAATTTGAGAGAGATTATAATAAAATCTGTAATTGGTGTCATGAAACAAAAGAAGCCAGACAAAACATTCATCCTGTTAATATGGTCCCCCAAAAAAGAGTAAATTTAAGAATTACAAGGGAGTTCCCTTTACAGGAGGGGAGATTAACATGTGTTTCATGTCATGATGTAAGGAAGCAGGAAAAATATGATAAAGAACAAAAAAAACTTGATCCGAATTTCCTTATAGGAGGTCCTTATAAAGACAAAAATGAAATGTGCTTCCGTTGTCATATACAAAAGAAGTTTAGTGAGATTAATGCGCATGACCAGATTACAGATGAGGGAGAAATAAAAAACGAGAATTGCATTTATTGTCATACTTCTCGTCCGGATCGGGAAGTTGAGGGTCTGGAAAATATAGATCCTACAATAGAAGATTTGTCATATTTATGTACCAGATGTCATGAGAATATTAACCATCCTGCAAAAAGAAAACATTTAGTAAAAATGTCTAAAGAGAAATATAGAAGAAAATTGCATTACGAAAGTTTAAATAATGTGTTTTATCCATTAGATGCAAGAAATTATATATTTTGCGGTACGTGTCATAGTGTACACGAATCCGGGATTGTAAAAAGCACAAAAGCTTCAAAAGGTTCTGATATGAGTCAGAGAGTTCGATTACCTTTAACAAAAGGAGAACTTTGTTTAGTATGTCATGATAAAGATTCTCAAACAGTTGAAGATATTAAAAAAAATGATGAAGATGATTTCTAAATATAAGTATAGGAATTTCAAAGTTATAAGTTTTAAGTAGTAAGTTATAAGTTTAGAACTAAAAACTTAAGACTTAAAACTAATTTAATAAAATGAATTAAAAAAAATTATAAAGGAGGTGAAGAGATTGATGACAATATTTAAAAGCAAAAAATTAATACTAATGGTGATTTTTTCCTTATTATTGATGGCATTTGCAGTAAAAGCCGAGGAGGGGGATGCTGCAGCGGAGGCTTCACCTGATGAAGGAGTTCTATCTAAAGATGATTGTCTGAAATGTCATGGGTACAAAGATATTGCAATTACCAGACCTGATGGTTCCTCCAAGTTTTTCTATATTAATGGTGATATGTTTGAACGCACAGTGCATGGAAACGTTAGCTGTAAGGACTGCCATGATATAGATGAAATTCCTCATAAACCAATTGATGAAAGAAATCGTGTATGGTGTGGTAAACAATGTCATTTGATTGAACCTTCTCAGAAAGATACCAATACTCCATTTTCTCACGCTCCTATTTACAATATTTTTAAAGAGAGTGTGCATTCAAGAGGTGAATGTTATACAAAAGATGGGCAACCAGTAGCAGATGATGATTATAATCAAGATGCTCCGGCATGTAAAAACTGTCACTCAAATCCAGTTTATAATTTACGTGAAGATGGATCTGTTGCTGAAATAATCCCAGAAAATGTTCGCCGCTGTATGGCATGTCATCCTGGACCTATGAAATCAGATGGTACTGCTTCTAATTTATTTGCTTACAGATTCTATAGACACGTTACACATAGATTACAGGCAAGTACACGAAGATCTCCATTAGGTGTTGTAGAATTATGTTCCAAATGTCATGCTAATAAAGCATTAATGAAAAAGCACAATGTTAATGCTAATGCTGTAGATACATATAAAGATACTTTCCATTGGAAAGCTGTAAAACTTGGTCATCAGAAAACTGCTCATTGTTTAAGCTGTCATTCATTACCTGATCATTCAGTTCATGATTTAAAACGACATACAGATCCACAAGCAGCTACTTATTTACATTATACTGACAAAGAGAAAACGAATGTGGACTGGAGTAAATCCAATCGCCAGAAAACTTGCGGATATTATGAAGGTCCTGTAGTAAGTAATTTTAAAGGCGGTTGTCATCCAATATCTGCTGCTGATGGTAATCTGGAATTAGCCAGATATGATGTGCATTTAGTACCAAAACTTAAAAAAGGTACATATACTGAATATCTAGTGTTTGAAATGTTTTTCTGGTTGACTTTTGGTACTGTAAGCTTCTTATTAATTGTAATTTTCTTAGAACTTCTAAGAAGAATTTTCCCACCAAAAAGACATCAGTAAACAGTTGTGATGTCTTTTTGGTACTATGATTGCTATAGTGTGCAAGATATTAGTGTAAGTCAGTAACTTTAAGATTTATCCAGTAAAGAAAGGAGTTGAATAAATAATGTCAACCAATGAAATGGTAGAGGAAGAAGAGCTGTTCGAGCGTTTTACATTTATGCAGCTTTTAAATCATGTTGTTCTGCTTGTAACATTTCTTCTGGTTGTGCTTACAGGTTTTCCTCAGAAATTTTCTTTTGCTCCATGGGCAGATTTTCTTGCTTTTTTATTTGGCGGAGCAGAACCAATGAGAAAAGTTCATCACACAGCAGGAGTAATAATGGTTATTAATTTTCTTTTCCATTCCGCTTATCTAGTCTATCGCTGGATTTCTGAAGGGTGGAAAAGCTATTATAATGATTTCATAATGGTTCCAAATCCAAATGATGGCTGGTGTATAGTGCAGAATTTCAAATATTGGCTGCATTTATCAGATGAACCTGCTGAATATGATGAAATAGGATGGAAAGAAAAACTGGATTATTGGGCAGTATATTGGGGTACTGCAATTTTTGGACTAACAGGTCCAATGATGTGGTATCCGCATATATTTTCCAAATTTTTACCAGCATGGGCCATATATGTTGCATGGATAGTTCATAGTGACGAAGCTGTTCTGGCAACATTGGTTATATTCATCTGGCATTTTTATAATGTTCATTTAGGGCCGGAGAGATGGCCAATCGGCAGAGTGTGGTATACTGGTAAGCTTGATACAGAAGAATTGATTGAAGAGCACCTTGGTTACTATAAAGAATTAAAAGGAATTCCTGGTGCTACAGGTGTTAATCGTCTGCGACGTGGTAAAGTAAAAAATCGTGATACTAATACAGGCGGTTTTATTCCTAGAGAAAAATCATAAAAAGTTATAAGTTAAAACTTGTGACTTAAGCTTGAATCCCTTTCTGCAGAGTAAAAATAGGCTCTGCAGAAAGGTATGAGTTTAAATTTAAATACTAAGGGGGGATAAAGGAAAATGCGATTACCATTAAAGATGATTTGGAAGTTTATGGTTATACTTGCTTTTATTAGTTTTATCAATGTTACATATATAGGAGCAAGTAGTGAGGGTGGCCATGAAGGCGGACATGCTGAAGAAGGGGGTGAATCTCATGAATTAGCCCAGAATCAGCAATTGTTAGAAAAAGAAATACGTCGCCATTTTCACAATGCAGAAAGCGGGTTAATTAATCCTCCTGCACCTCCGCAGGGAGTTGCTGAATCTAAGTCATTCTGTATGTATTGTCATGGTTCTTTTCCACATATATCAAACCGTGTAGTAAGAGCTATGTTCAATTTTCATAAAATATTTATTGCCTGTGAAACATGTCATTATAAAGAACGTCTTAATAAG
>JACRDZ010000246.1 GCA_016212735.1 Candidatus Firestoneibacteriota bacterium
ATCTAAGAGGAGAGTTTTATTTGCCTCAATTGCTAAAATATTGATTTTGGATTTTTTCATAGACTTGAGAGTATTCAATCCTATAGCGGGAATATCGTAGCGCAAATCCTGTTTTGGACGACTGACTTTAACAACTATTCCACCTTCGCGAATTAATTTTCCGGCTCTTAGAATAGCTGCATCTGTTCCTTCCAGAGCTTCTACTGCAATAACTGTGCGGTTTTTGACAACAATAGTCTGCCCTATATCCATACGCGCTATTTCTTTTGCTGCTTCCAGTCCGTATTGGATGTCAGCTATTTCTTCCTGTCCTGGTTTTCTTATTGTAAGAACTCCAGGTTGAACAAGAAGACTGGAAAGAAATTCTGTTTGTTTAAGTACAGTTAATCCTTCTGATTCAAGTTCCTGTATGGCAAGCTGCATGAAAGAAGAATCTTTAAAATCAGTTTTTTTCTTTAAAAGCTCTTGAGTACGCTTATCAAATTTTAATCCGAAAAAAATATCTATTTTATTTACTTTACCCAGCATTACAACCTTTTTCACTTTTTCTATTATTAAAGTTCGGATTATAAGATCTATTTCAGTCAGATTTATTCTATGTATTTTTTCAGCAAGCCCCTGTTTTTTTATCTGTTTTGCACTATCTCTTGTAAGAGCGATTGCAATTATAGAGAAGTTTTTGTGTGAAGCTTCCTGAATAAAAACTAAAGGCAATGTTCCATTTGCAGCAATTAACCCTATTTTTTCTTTTATTATAGTCATAGTAGAAATTATTTTATTACTCCCTGGTCACGTAACAGCTGTTCTACCTGTAGTGCAATCCTTAGAGATCTTAAATCACTTTCTCCTGTAACCAGAGGTTTGGCTTTTCTTTTAACACAATCTAAAAAATGAACAATTTCAAGTTTAAGCGGATTATCCTTATGTATAAATAATCTTTCTATAAAAGATTCCTGTTTATATCTCATTACTTCTTTACTTAGAATATAATGAGTAGCTGCCTGCCTGTGAATATGCAAATCCTGATCAGTATAATCCAGAAAAATATACGCATCTCTCTGTGTTACAGCCAAGGAACGGATTTTGTTTTCTGTCACACGGCTAGCAGTAAGAGATGCCAGACATCCTCCTTTAAAAACAATTTGAATATCAGCAAAATCTTCTTGTCTTGAATAAACACTGGCTCCTACGGCATTTATCTTCTCAATATCTTTATTAACCAGATTTAACACAATATCAATATCATGTATCATAAGATCCATAATAATACCAACATCATCAATTCTTGGATTATACGGACCCATACGTTTTGTTTCAATATATATAGGATCTTTTATTATATTTTTTAATTCTTGAACAGCTCCATTAAATCTTTCCACATGTCCAATATTAAAAACAAGGTTGTTTTTGCGGGATAATTCTATTAATTCTTCACCTTCCTCCAGTGTTTTAGTCATAGGTTTTTCCAGTAAAACATGTACTCCATTTTCCAGAAAATCTTTCGCAACTTTATAGTGCTGGCTTGTAGGCACAGCAATACTGACAGCATCTAGCTTCCCGATAAGATCATGATAATCTGTATAACTTTTGGTAGCATACAGATTAGAGAGTTCATTTGCTCTTGCTTTATTAGTATCTGCAATTCCAATTAATTCAACGTCCATAAGTTCAGAATATATACGTACATGGTAACTTCCCATATGTCCTGCGCCAATAACTCCTATTCTTAATGACATTGTATCCTCCAATTTTACTTACATATCCCTCTATCTGATTTTTTGATAAATTCAACAAAATGATTGATTTCTCTTGATTTAGGGATTTCATTTTCTATTTTTTCAATAGCCTGTGAAAGATTCAGTCCTGAATGATAAATGATTTTATACGCAAGTTTAATAACATTTCTTATTTCCAGCGGAACATTATTGCGCTTAAGACCAACAGTATTCAATCCGAATGGTTTTGCTGGATAACCATCAACAGTAATATACGGAGGGACATCCTGTGTTACTTTAGCCATTCCTCCAATCATTGCCATTTCTCCGATTCTTACAAACTGATGTATCCCTGCCATTCCGGAAATAAACGCACGATCTTCTATTACAACATGTCCTGTTACTGCACTGTAATTAACTATTATAACTCCATTCCCAATTATACAATCATGTGCTATATGTGCTGTAGCCATTATATAGTTGTTATCCCCTAATCTGGTTTCACCTTCCTCATATTTTGAACGGTGAATAGTCACATATTCACGTATTATATTATTATTCCCTATTCGAACATAACTCCTCTGCCCTTTATATGAAATATCCTGCGGTTCAATACCAATTATAGCTCCTGGAAATACCTGACAATTTTCTCCAATATAAGTCCAACCGTCAATATTAGCATTTGCCATTACTTTTGAGTTATTTCCAATATTAGCATTTTCTCCGATTATGGCATAAGGGCCTATTTCAACATTCTCTCCCAAAATGGCTTTAGGATGTACTATTGCAGTAGAATGTATAAACATCTTTTCCTCCTAAACTTCTTACTCCCCTAATTTATCAGCTATGGTTGCCATAAGATCGGCTTCAGCAACTAACTTATCTGCTACAAATATTTCTCCGTGCATTTTGCAAACTCTGCCTTTTCTCTTAAGAATATTCAATTTAATTACCAGCTGATCTCCAGGGATAACAGGTTTACGGAATTTTACCTGATCAATAGCC
>JACRDZ010000250.1 GCA_016212735.1 Candidatus Firestoneibacteriota bacterium
ATCATAATATGTATGTAAGTCAAGTTAATATATTTTACTGTTTTCATATCTCTTAAGCATACAAAGGTCAAAATATAAAATCATTATTCCTGAAGGTTTAAGTTTTCGATAAATATCTTTACATATAAATTTTATATATTCAAATATACTATTCTCATCTAACTCATGATCTTTCTGTGCTTCTCTAAGCAGATTAAGAAGTATTGATATAAAATCAGGGATATAGATTAAATTAAACTTCTCTTCATGAGGATACTGTCTTTCCAGAGAAATATGTTTAAAATTTATTTGTGGAAAAAGATGACAGATTGATTGAGATAAAAGACTTTCTGCCCCAGCGGTTGTACCTACTAAAAAACTTTGTTTTTCTTCTAACACACATACCATACGGTAGCTTTGTAAATAGTATTTATTAATAACTGATTGAAGAATTGATTTTATTTGCCTCGTATGATTATCAAAATCAGCTGCCAGATATCCAGGGATAATATAGTATATTTTATTATCCTGTGATACTGTTTTCAGCAGTAATTTCCTTAAAACTTCGTTTTTTTCTTCCGGTGAAATTGAAGGATCATCAATATGTATAAAAATATTGAATTCCTGTTCTGATATACCTTCTGCAAGTCCGAACTCTGTCCCTCCCCCCCAGGGATCACGCCCGAATTTATTTTTAAGAAGAAAATCCAGGTTGGGATGTATCTTTTTCAGAATATCATAAGGATTACTTTGACTGACAACCGAACCAACAGGTATATATGCAGGGTTTATACCTAGTTCTTTAAAATGATCTGCTGTAATAATTCTGAAGGAAGAATATTCGGACTTTTTAAGGGACAACTTTCCCATGATATTTTTTTCCCCCACTTAGGGCTTGCGAATTTATAACGTCATCTGTACTTCATATTGAAACGATCTTCATTCGCAAAATCCTCAATGTAGTTAAAACTACACCTGCGGTTTTGCTCAATCAGATCGTTCCAATATGAGGCATATCTGATCGCTATAATTTTCGCAAACCTGATTAGCTTGGGTATAGATAAAAAATAATATCATAATATGTATGTAAGTCAAGTTAATATATTTTACTTGCAATTCATTTACAAATGATGTTATTCTTTTCATTCAATTTTAAAGGTGAATTATATAATGAAAATATTACAAACTGCAAAAAAAATAACGAACAATAATTCAATAAAAACAAAGAGTAATGGGAAATATAAACAGCAGGTGCTGGACTTTGATTATGTGGGTTGTCCTATTACTAATCTTTTTCAAAAATTAGATACATCAATAAAAGGACTTACAGAAAAAGAAGTTGATGAACGATTAGAAAAATATGGATATAATGAACCTGCAAAAAAAAAGAAAAGAACTGCTTTAATCCGGTTTTTATCTAACTTCATAAATCCACTGGTTATCGTTCTTTTGATTATAGCTTTTTTTTCACTTTTTTTTGGTGAAAAAATAAGTGCAGTTCTGGTTTTTTTAATGGCTATAATAAGTGTAATTTTATCTTTTTTGCAGGAATATCGTGCTGGAAAAGAAGCTGAAAAATTAAGTGAAATGGTTCGTACAACAGCTACGGTTTTTAGAGATGGTCCAGCAAAAGAAATAAAAATAAAACATATTGTTCCTGGAGATATAATAGATTTATATGCAGGTGATATGATCCCTGCAGATTTGAGAATTATTTCATGTAAAGATTTGTTTATCAATCAATCCTCTTTAACTGGAGAATCTCTGCCAATCGAAAAATTTGCTGATGCAGGACAAATAAAAACAGGTTCATTATCAGATTTAAGAAATATAGCTTTTATGGGTTCCAGTGTTGTAAGTGGTACTGCTTTAGGAGTAGTTGTTAAAACCGGAATATCTACTCAATTTGGTGAATTATCACGTAAACTTCTTACAATGAGAATCGAAACCAGTTTTGATAAAGGTATACATAAATTTACATGGCTTATGATACGCTTTATGGTAATCCTTGTTTTTATAATCTTCAGTATAAATGCATTGATAAAAGGAAAACCCATAGAAGCTTTTCTGTTTTCATTAGCTGTTGCTGTTGGTCTTACACCTGAGATGCTTCCAATGCTGGTTACTATAAACCTTTCAAAAGGTGCACAGGCACTGGCAAAAAAACGTGTTATTATTAAACGATTGAATTCAATTCAGAATTTTGGCGCAATGAATGTCCTATGTACAGACAAAACTGGGACTCTGACTTTAGATAAAATAGTTCTTGAAAAATATTGTGATGCAATAAGAAGGGATGATCCAAGTGTACTGAAATACGCGTATATTAACAGTTTTTACCAAACAGGATTAAAAAACCTTTTAGATAGAGCCATCCTAAATCATGAACAGATAATGACTGAAGGAATTAAAAAAGTTGATGAGATACCTTTTGATTTTTCAAGAAAAATAATGTCTGTTGTAGTTGAAATGGATAACAAGCATATTATTATTTCAAAAGGAGCTCCTGAAGAAATCTACAAAAGATGTACAGAATATGAACTGGATGGTGAACCACTTGATTTGGGGTCTTTAATTCTTCCTGATTTAAAAGAAGAATATGACAGATTAAGCGAAGAAGGGTTCAGAGTCCTTGCTGTTGCATATAAAGAGATAGACAGCAAAAAAGAAATTTATTCTAAGGATGACGAAAAAAATCTTACTTTAAAAGGGTATCTTGCATTTCTTGATCCGCCAAAACCAAGTGCGATTAAAGCTATTGAAGCGTTAAAGAATTTGCAGATAGAAGTTAAAGTCCTGACTGGTGATAATGAATTAGTTGCAAAAAAAATATGCAGTGAAGTCGGTCTTAATGTTAAAGGATTATTAAATGGTGAACAAGTAGAGAAAATGAGCGATCAAGAGCTCAAACCACTCGTTGAAACTACAACTGTTTTTGCACGGCTTTCACCTCTAGAGAAAGAAAGAATAATTCATCTACTTCATGAGAATCAGCATATTGTTGGATATCTTGGTGATGGAATTAATGACGCTCCCGCTCTAAAAGCCTCGGATGTTGGTATTTCAGTAAATAATGCAGTTGATATTGCAAAAGAGTCTGCCGATATAATTCTTCTTAAAAAAAATCTTATGGTTTTAGAAGAGGGTGTTATTGAAGGCAGGAAGACTTTTGGCAATATAGTAAAATATATAAAAATGGGATCAAGCTCAAATTTCGGGAATATGATAAGTATGACTGGCGCAAGTTTATTCCTGCCTTTTTTACCAATGAAACCCATTCAAATACTTTTAAATAATTTTCTTTATGATCTGTCACAAATAGCAATTCCAACTGATGAAGTGGATAATGAATATTTATTAAAACCAAGACCATGGAATATAGAATCTATTAAAAAATTTATGATGTTTTTTGGACCAATAAGTTCTGTTTTTGATTTTATGACTTATGGAATACTGTTATTTTTATTTAAATCATCTGAAAATCTATTTCATACTGTGTGGTTTTTAGAATCTTTATGTACTCAAACTCTTGTTATATATGTTATTCGAACAGGGAAAAAACCTTTTATTGAAAGCAAGCCAAGCAGATTTTTGATTATTACATCACTTTTTATTATTTCATTAGGATTTATTATACCTTTTTCACCATTAGCTGAACCTTTTGGATTTGTTAGACCGCCATCTGTATATTTCTTTGCTCTTTTTGCTATTGTTTTACTTTATTTATTTGTTGTTCAATTTATTAAAGGCTGGTTTATAAAGAAGTATGGATATGATTAGGATTTCTGTTCTTGACACAATATGGTTATTTTGATAGCATAATATATATTTTTAATAATATTTTACTTTTTTTTAACGATAATAGTATTTATAAGGATAAATACAATGAATGTAAAAATTATACATATTATACTAATTTTTTTATTTTTTTTAACAGGCTGCGGTCATGAAAAACAAATAAATGAACATTTTGAAAAAGCCCGTATATATAAAAAAAATGCTAAATTTAAAGAAGCATGTGAACAATATCGAAATATTATTTTTAAATATCCTGAAAATGAGATGGCCGGGAAAGCAGCAAAACTATTAATCAGATGTGAGGAAGAAATACAGGTAGAAAAGACGTTAAATATTGCTTCTATTCTAATCGAAAATAAATTTCAGGAAGCTGCTCTTTTTATACTCAGAGATCTTATTGACAGAAATCCCGATTCTTTTTTTGCAGAAGAAATCCGTATAAAAATAAATATGCTTACTGATAGTAAATCCGAAAACATGTTTGAAAAAGCAAAAAATTATGAGAATAACGGTGAGTTTGAAAAAGCTCTTGACCTATATAATAGTTTTATTAAAGATTTCCCTTATAATAAAGATATTGAACAGGTAAAAATTCATATAACGCAATGTGAACAAGGACTATTGGACTTAAAAGCAAAAAAAATAAAAGAACAGCTTCGTTCTGAAGAAGATCGAAAGAGAAGAGAAAAAGAGAAAGCAGAAATGGAAATACATCAAAAAGAAATAGAAAAAAAACGTAAAATAGAAGATGCCATTAAAGCTTTGAAAGATAAAACCAGGTAGTATAAATGCAAAATATCGAAAAAAATATTTTTATCCTTTCCACTATTATTTATATATATTTAACGCTATTTCCAGTAATCCTTCATTCTGAAGAAATCAATTTCCTTTTTGATATTTCTGGTAAAAAAGGTGATCATACCAAAGAATTTGATAATATTCAAGGAGTATCCAGCGATAGTCAGGGGAATATATATATTGTTGACAGTGATAATAACCGGATCCAGGTTTTCGATAGTACAGGAAACTATCTTTTTCAGTTTGGGAATAAAGGACATGCAAAAGGTGAACTTGATAAACCAGTAGGGATTGCAATTAATAGTTATGATGAAATTTATATATCTGAACAGGGAAATGATCGTATTCAGGTTTTTGATAATAAAGGGACATCTCTTTTTTATTTCGGTTCTAAAGGAAGCAAAAAAGGAGATTTTTCAGATCCTCTCGGGATTGCTATAGATATATTTAATTTCGTTTATGTAGCAGACAGCCGTAATGACCGTATTCAAATTTTTACTAGACAGGGAATATTCTATTCTACATTTGGTCTTTCTGGTGAACTGCCAAGTCAGTTTGATTTTCCGACATGGGTTAGTGTTGACAGAGAACGAAATATTTTTGTTGTAGATAAAAAAAATAACCGTGTACAGAAAATAGATCCGCGCGGATATTTTCTCTTTAGTATTGGAGGAAAAAAAGATAAACTTCATGAATTTAAACAGCCTTATGCTGTTGCAATAAATGAATATGGGCGAATATATGTCACTGATATAGATAAATATAGAATTCAGGTAATATCAAATATGGGTGATTTTATTAATTCATTTGGCAGTAAGGGAACAGGACGCAGTCAATTTGAGGAGTTATCAGGTATATTTATGGATAAAAGAAACAGGTTTTATATTGCAGACAGAAAAAATAACCGTGTTGAAGTTTACGAAATAAAACCTGCTCCAGATTCTGAAAAACTTACTGGTGCTCCTCGTCCTATTGATATAGTTTACATAAATAGTATTGATGGACAGGCAACAGATGTTGATGTTGATGCATACGGTAATGTCTATATGACAAATTCTAGAAATAACTGGGTCCAGGTTTTTAATGGAGACGGAACACTGAAATATGTTTTTGGAGGTGAAGGAAAAGATAAAGGGAAATTTAGATACCCAACTGGTATAGCAGTCAGTTCTGACGGCAAAATTGCTGTATCTGACAGTAAAAATGATCGTATTCAAGTATTTGATTCATTTGGAGTTTATCTGTTCGGTTTTGGCAGAGAAGGAGAAGAAAAAGGTGAATTTTTAAATCCAACAGGTTTAGCTTATGATGAAAAAGGTGAAAAATTATATGTAACTGATAAAAAAAATAATCGTATTCAGATATTTAATCGAGATGGTGTTTTCCTGAATAAATTGGGTATTGGAGGCAATAAAAAACCAGGTGAATTCTATCAACCAGAAGATGTATCTCTTGATTTTGAAGGCAATATCTACGTAGCTGATACCCGCAGTGATAAAATACAAAAATTTTTCCCTGCTTTCGGGATGGACTTTTTATTCGGGAAAAGCGGTAATGGAAAAGGTGATTTTGATGCACCGGTATCTATTGATGTAGATCATGATAAAAAAATATATGTGCTGGATAAAAATAATAATCGCGTCCAGGTTTTTGATAAAGAAGGAAAATATATTCTGGAATTTGGTAATAAAGGAAAAGGAATAGGACAGTTTAATGAACCAGAGGGAATTACAGTACAAAATCTGAATTCAGAGAATTATATATATGTTGCAGATACAGGTAATAATCGTATACAGATATTTGCTATTCATGAAACTCCTTCAATACCAATAGGACTTGCCTCATATGGCGACAAATCTGGTATAAAACTTGACTGGAATAGAAATCCTGAATCTTTTGTTTTTGAATATTATGTATATAAAAGCAATAATGAGAATGGCCCTTTTTCTTTTGTAGGTAAAACAGTGAAGAATGAATATAATATATTATGTGATACAACTCTTTTAATGGATCCATATTATAAGGTTTCCGCTATAACTCTATCAGGTTTTGAAAGCCAATTAACTCCGCCAGTTGCAGATTACTATACTCTTGGATATAATTTTTTTAAACAAAATAAATTTGAAGAAAGTGTTATTTCTTTTACAAAAGAAATAGCAAAACATCCTCAAAATGTTAATGCTCTATATTTTCTTGGCTTAGTTTACTTCAAACAAAATAGATGGCAGGAAGCTGAAAAACAGTTTATCTCTGTTCTTAAACTTCAGCCTCAGAATGGATATGCACACTATTATATCGGAAGTATTTTTGCACGCCAGAGAATGTTTGATAAATCTATTGTTGAGTTTAAAGAAGCGCTAAAAATTGAACAGCGTAATTTCAGAATTTATTCTGAACTTGGAGCAGCATATTTTAATAAAGAATTGTATCAGGAAACAGTTGAAGCTTTAAAAAATGCACTGCTTTTTGGCGATACAAATCCTGAATTACATTTTCAACTTGGAGCGGCATTTTACAAACAAAAAAAATATGATCAAGCTGTTGAAGAACTCACACATTATATAAAAGAGAATCCAGGTAAATTTGAAGCATATTATTACCTGGCACAGGTATATATCGAACAGAAGAAATTTAGCGCAGCAATAGAGTCTTTACGTAAAGCTACAGAAATCAGACCACAAGCTCATGAAGTATTTTACCAAATAGGGGTGATTTATCTTGATCAGCATAAATATAATGAAGCAATTCCTGAAATAAAAATTGCCACATCAATTGATCCTAAAAATCCAGTTTACCGTTATAATCTCGGATTGGCTTATTTTAATATTGATAATGAAGAATTAGCAAACAAAGAATTAACAGAAGCAATAAAAATTGACCCGAAAAATACTGACTCTCATTACTATATGGGTTTGATTTTATCAGAAAAAAATCCAGAACGTGCATTAGAAGAATTTAAAATTATTATTACTCTGGATCCTAATTATATAGGTGTATATCTGCGTCTTGGAATGATATATGAAAAATTGAAACGTATACCAGAAGCAATTGATGCTTATCTTAAAGCTATAGAACAAAATGCTGGGGATTCTATCCACATATATATCTCTTTAGGGACTCTTTATACTCAAATGAAGAATTATCCGCAGGCGGAAAAATGCTATACAATAGTTATAACTCAAGATCCGAATAATCTTGATGCATATTTTCAGCTTGGGATTATACGTAAGATACAGGAAAAATACAGTGAAGCAATTTCTGCTTTTAAACAGGTAATTGATTTAGATCCGAAAAATATTGATGCACGCATGCACCTTGCATCAATATACAGCATACGTCATATGTATAAAGAATCTGTTGATGAATATAATTCGATTTTAAAGATTAATCCTGGTCATCCTGAAAGTTTATTTTTTCTGGGAAGAATTTTCATGATAAGCAAATTATTTGATCGTGCACGTAAATATTATAAAAAAGCAACAGAATTTGATCAGGCTAATTTACAATATAAAAATGCTCTGGTTGAATTAACGCAGTTAATAAAAAAAGATCAGGAACAGATTGTTGAACATATCACAGCTAAAGATCCTGTTATAAGTAATTTTGTAACCCGTTCTCTCTATTTGTTCAATGTAAAAAATAAATATAATGTTCCAGAGGATTTATATAAAATATTTGTGATTTATGATGCTATAAGTACTTATGGTGTTATATGTACTGCTCGAAGCAAAGAAATAAAATATGCTGAACAAAAAGAAATTCAATATCCGCGTGATACTTTGAAAAATAAGATAGGAGATGATCTTGACTGCGTTGTTTTTCTCAGTGCATGTCTTGAAAATGTCGGAATAGCTGTTGATATTATTAAAAACCCGAATTTCTGCATAATTCTTATAAATACAGGTATTAACCGTGAAGATGTTGATAAAATTACTGGAAACATGGATTCCTATATTGAAAAAGATAATTTTATATGTATTCCTGTAGATGTTGCAATGTTCGGATCCTCATTTATGGATGCATGGCAGGAAGGAGCAAAAAAATATAAGGAACATATAATGTTGTCAGAAGAAAAGGGAGAATTATTCAGTGTAAAAGAATATAGAGTAAGAATAAAAGAAGAGAAACTGCCTTCTTCTGACTGGTTACCTGAAATCCCAAAACAGAAAGACATAGATTATATTCTGCAGGGAGATTTAAAGAAATACAATAAAGAAAGAATTTCATCTTTGATTAAAAAATACCAGGATAAATTAAAAATAATGCCTGATGATTTTAAAATTAAACTTGCTCTTGCAGATGTATACAAAGAAAACGGTTTAATTAATGAAGCAAAAAAAGAATATGAAGGAATTATAATGCTTGATGAGAAAAATTTATTTGCTTTATATGCGCTGGCAGATTTCGCTCTTTACAATCAGAACGCAGAAGAAGCAAATAAATATTTATCAAAAATATTAGAAGCTTATCCTGCTGAACAAAAAGCAGTATTTGAACTGGCAGAAGTTTTTTATTCACAGGATAAATATCAGGAAGCACTGGAAAACTATCAGAAATATTTAAAACTGAATACGTCTGATAATACACGAAATGGCACAGCTCAATTAAAAATTGGTTTATGTTTTGCCTCATTAAAAAATTTACAGCGCGCTGTAGCTGAACTCGAAAAATTCATTAAGGAATATCCTGAACACGAAATGATAGAAGATACTAAAAAGACAGTTGAACTCCTGAAAGGGAATCTATAAATAAAATATTAGGGCTTGCCCTTAGTGTTTTATTCTAACACGATATTTTATAACTTTTTTACCTTTAGCAGGAACTGAACTTAAAAATTGAATAGTAAAAGCATCTTTCTTTTCAAAAGGATCTGATTTTTCTACAATTTCCCAATCTCCAGAAATTTTTTCAGTAACAAAAACATCGACCTGCACTTCTTTACTATTATTTATTTCTATTTCATAAGCTTTTTCTATTATATCTTCGCTTACTTTTTTTAATTCCATTTTCCTTTTTTCTGCGCTTATATTAATAGGTTCATCTAAAACAATTTCAATTTCCTTTCCCACCGGAACATTTGATATTATACTTTCACCGATTAATATTGTATTACCTGCGTTGTCTTTCTTATGTAACTTGAAATTCCCTTCCGGCAGCGGAATCCCAATACCATTTTGTTCATCATTTTTTACAAGTATCAGTGTCCTGACTTTATTGCCATCTGTTTCTGCATTATAAGTATATTTTTTATTTACTTTTGCTGTTTTATAATTAAATAAGGAAATATAATTAATAGTTTTATCCTTTAAATCCAGCTTATTATCTAATGAATATAAACAATTGTCCAGAACGGATTTTCCCTGTATTGAACACTTATTTTCACATTCTTTTTCTCCGCAGTTTATATCACCGCCAACAAGATTTATTTTAGCATCTTCATAATTTAACCCGGATTTATTAGTTATTTTTATGTTACAAAATATAACAAGCTGTGTATCATCAGGATTTAAAATACCTATATAACTTGCTTCCCATTTTATACCACGTGTTTTATATGAAATTGCGATATTGAAATCATCTTTTTTAGAACTTCTTAATTTACAATGTATAACTGGTTTAACAATCAACCCTTTTGGATATTCAGGCAATTTAATTTCAGCAATATTATCACGGTTAATAATTATCGGTTCTGTTTCTGTATCGATTTCACCTAGAACTATATATTTGTCATCATAATTAATCAATTTCCCCTGTGTAGTTTTGCCATCTTTCGAAATTAATTTTATCTGGTTCGAAATATCTAAATATTTTGAAAGAATTTTATCTGTACTAAGTAAATCGAATTCAAATTTTTGATTAAGAATCTGACATGTCCTATCATTATTCAAAACTTCAAAAAATATTGATTCAGGTTCTATTTTTACAGGAATATTTTCCAGGTCAAAATTAACATCACCTTTTTTTAATTCTATAACACGGACTTCTCTTACAAGAGCAAAATTTTGTTTATATATGGTAAGTGTAATATCCTTTTCCTCTTTTGCGTGTATATTAGAGACAAAAAGAATAATGTACATTATAAACGAGAAATATAAGAAAGCTTTTTTCATACTATCCTCCTTTAATATATAGAAATTAGCACATGAAACTGGGAATTTCAAATAAATTTTAATAATTCTTGTTTTTTTACTTTCTGTTATATATAATAATTCTAATTGAGAAAGCAGGTTCAATTTATGAATTATCGTGATAAATTTCCTATACTTAAACAGGGTAAAAAAATTATTTACATGGATAGCGCCTGTATTACTTTATTGCCTCAATCAGTATTGGATAGCATAAATAAATATTACATGGAGTATTCTGGATGCCATGGACGCGGTGGGCATATTTTTAATGAAGAAACGACAAAACGATATGAAGAAACAAGAATAAAAATTCAAAAATTCATTAATGCTGCATCTCCGGAAGAAATAATTTTTACAAAAAATACTACTGAAAGTATTAACCTGGTTGCAAGAACTTTTCCATTTCTGGAAAACGACATAGTTTTAACTTCTGATATTGAGCATAATTCAAATCTGCTACCCTGGCAGGAATTAGCAAAAAAAGGTAAAATAAAACATACAGTTTTTAATACAGACAAAGACACAGTTTTTAATATAAATAAATTTAAAGAATCTATGAATGAAAACGTAAAACTTGTTAGTATATTACATCTTTCAAATCTGACAGGAGTGGAATTCCCGATATCCGAAATTGCAGAAATTGTTCATAATAATAAAGAAACACATTTAATGATAGATGCCGCACAAAGTCTCTGTTCCTTAGATATTGATGTACAGAAAATGGGAATAGATTTTCTTTCTAGCTCGCTTCATAAGAATTTTGGACCAAGCGGAGTGGGTTTCCTTTATGCACGTAAACCACTATTAGAAACTCTGGATAATTTTCTTGTTGGCGGGGAAACAATAATAAATTCAACATATACGCAAAGTGAATTTGCTTCGCTTCCACATAGATTTGAAGCTGGGCTGCAGAATTATGCAGGTATTATTGCAGGTGGAGAATCTATAAATTTTATAGAAAATATCGGCAAAGATAATATTCATAACCATAAAATAAAACTAAATAAAATTTTATCTGAAAAAATTGAAAATATTTCCGGGATTAAAATATTAGGACCTCATGATGCTCAAAAACGCGAAGGAATATGCAATTTTTTAATTAATGGATTGGATTCTTTTGATACAGCAAAAATTTTATCAGAAAGCCAGTCAATAATGATACGTGCCGGATTTCTATGTGTACATGCATGGTATAATAAAAACGAAATTCCACCTTCATTACGTGTCTCTCTGCAAATATATAATAACGAAGATGAGGTATTGATTTTAGCAGAATCAATTAAAAAATTATCAAACTATTTTAGATGAGCCAATCAAAGTAAAACATAAAACAAAGCATAAATGAGTATAAATCATTGTAGTCTTCAAGTCGCTGTGGCCAAGAAGCTCCTGAATTGTCCGAATGTCATAATTTGCCTGCAAAAGATGAGTTGCAAAACTGTGACGGAAGGTGTGGGATGTAACACGCTTTGTGAGCTTTGCTTGCTGAACTGCTTTGAAAAGTGCCTCTTGAACATTACTATATGGATATTGAAGATATTTTAAAACATTATCTATCTCCTGCCGGGAAAGTACCACTGGTATATATTTTGATTTTTTAGCACGGGGTACATCTTAAGCGATGACATCATCCCATTCAGGAGAGTCTGATTTTAATATATATGCATCTTTAAAAGAATATCAAAAATAAAGAGAAACAGCATAAGCAGCCTGTTTTGTTGAGATGTAGTTTGTTTCTTTGCCTTTTGTTGGGAGTATAGTCTCATATTGACCTAAAATACTATCTGATATATTGAGCATGGTATATTATCCACAAAACTGTTCAACATGACAAAAAAGTATGTTATCTAAATAAAAAGTATAATAAATTCAAGCTTTTAAGTCAAAAGAAAATAAGGGGTCCAAAAAAGAAAATAAGGGGTCAAAAGAAAATAAGGGGTCGGAAAATAAGGGGTCCGG
>JACRDZ010000249.1 GCA_016212735.1 Candidatus Firestoneibacteriota bacterium
TATTTCATCAGAACTTAATGTTTTTACAGTTGCATTTGTGCCAACAGGCATAAAAACAGGAGTTGTTATTTTCTGATTGCGGATAGATAAATTACCAATACGAGCATTACTAAAGGAATCTTTTTTTAATAATTCAAAATTCAATTATAGGTTTCTCCAGTT
Source organism: Candidatus Firestoneibacteriota bacterium (assembly GCA_016212735.1). The sequence goes on from JACRDZ010000249.1 coordinate 163, forward strand.
TAATGTATAATATTTCCCTTGTCTCCATGATCTAATACTTCATTCATACTTCCAGATCTAAATCCTTCAAGATCAAGAGTAATGTATTTAAAACCTATTTTTTTAAATTGAGATACTATCTTATTACGTATTTCAGGAACATTGGCTTTTTCTATTTCATTTTTGCCAACTTCAATTCTGGCCAGTTCTTTTGAATAAAATCTAACTCTTACGTTTTGAAATCCAATATTTTTTAAATACATTTCCGCAAGATTTATTTTCTTAAGTTTTTCTATTGTAATCTGTTCGCCATAAGGGACCCTGGATGAAAGGCATGCCTGACTGGGTTTATCCCATGTTGGCAATCTAAATTTTTTACTATATTCTCTTATATCTTCTTTTGTAAATTTTGCTTCTATAAGAGGGCTTCTTATCCCCAGTTCTAGGCTTGCTTTATGTCCAGGTCTATAATCTCTTGTATCATCAATATTAGCACCGTCAACAACAAAATTAATATTATTTTCTTTTGCTATTTTTAATAGATTTGAAAATAGTTCCTTCTTGCAATAATAACATCTATCAGGAGTATTTCTGATAAATTCTTTATTATTAAGTTCATCAGTATGTATTAAAACATGTTTAGCTTTTAAATCCATAGCAACACTTTTTGCATTTTCAAGTTCATGTGATGTATATGTTTCTGATTCAGATGTAACTGCCAGAACATTTTCACCAATAGAATCCAGAGCTACTTTCAATAAAAAAGTACTATCTGCACCACCTGAATATGCAACTAATACAGACCCCATCTTTTTAAAAATCTGTTGTAAAGTGTCAAGTTTATCCATTTTTTCTTTCTATTTCTCTTCCTTAACAACCCATACTTTAAGAGTTGCTTTAATATCTTTATATATTTTTATATCAACAAAAAACACACCCAGACTTTTAATTGGTTCTTCCAATATTATATCTTTTCTATCAATATTGGTTATTCCCTGTGATTGAAGATATTTGTGAATATCTTGATTTGTTATTGAACCAAACAATTTATCCTGTTCCCCTGCCTGACAGGCTAAAGTACATGAAAGAGCACTAATTTTTGATGCTATCGCTTCTTTTTCCTGTTTTTCCTTTTTTTCAATGCCAATCAAACGTTTTCGCTGTTCCTCAATAAATTTAAGATTTTTTGGCGTAGCATCCCATGCTAAATTTTTTGGTATTAAGTAATTTCTAGCATATCCATCGGAAACGTTCATCATATCATTCTTTTTACCTATATTAGGGACATCCTGCAATAATATTATTTTCATTTTAAATATTCCTTTCTAACTTGACTATTTTTATGCTTGTTTTTGTCCTATATTAATTAATCTTTTTCTAAAATCAAACCAAAAATCAAATATACCTAAAAATAAGGGAATAAACTGTAAAGGACTTAATAAGATAAACATTATCATATTAATAATTATAAAAAATGACGGAAAACGCCATTTTTTCATATATATTACAGCAATTGATATTCCCTGAATGAAATAAGAAGCTAGAAGTATGAATATAATATTTTCTGCAATACGTTCTATAAAAATAAATTCCGGCATTTTTAGAGTTATATTTATATATTTAATAATACATGCCAGAATAAAAGCCCATATAAAATATTCAGGTATTCTTATTCTCGATATATCGATTTCTTTTATATAATGCCCTACCCTACCTGCAATTTTTGCAACAATTTTATAATTAACTGTCATGGTTATAAATGATACACAGACAAAAAAAGCAGGATACGTATGTTTAAATAGTTCTATAATAAAATCTTTCTGCTGCTGCAATATAGCTATTTTTGCCGCATCAATACCATTTTCCTTATATAATTTCATAAACCCATCAAAACTAACTTCGATTGATCTAACAATATCTCCTAGAATATCTTTTTCAAGAATTTTCGATGTAATAACCATAAAAATCAAAGTATTGATAACGTAAATAATACTTGTCATAAATATTACTTTTTCAGGTGAATTATCTTTTTTAATAAAATATCCCATTACATAGCCAGGTAGAAGAAATTCTAATACAAATGTCTGCGCTTCTATTAATCCTGCAAGAGTTAGTAATATTAAAATAGAAATAAAAAAACCTGAAAATATGACTTTCACATCATGTCTTAATACAAGTAATATAATTGGAACCGGACATAGTAAGGCTGAAATAAAACCTAAAGCTATATTATATATTCCCAGAAGATACATTATTACTGAAATTAATACTAATAATGCTCCTTCAACAATTGATTTTGTAGAAATAACCATTTTCTATAACTTCCTTGTCATGTCCTCTTCTTTAATAAACACCAATGATTCTTATTCACTTGTAAACGGTAAAAGTGCAATATTTCTGGCTTTTTTTATTTCACGTGTTAATTCTCTCTGATGCCATGCACAATTACCTGAAATTCTGCGAGGAATAATTTTGCCTCTTTCATTTATATAAGCTCTTAATCTGTTTGTATCTTTATAATCAATAATCCATTTATTTGCACAAAATTTACATATTTTCGTCGGTATATACGGTTTTTTGAATTTACTTCCTTTATTTATCAATTAAATTCCCTCCTTTTTTAATATTTGATATTTTTAAAATGGGACATCTTCTTCAGGAGGAATAGAAGGAACTTCAGCTTCTTCTGTACCTGCTCCTGAAGCATTATTTTCTTTTGTATTTGCTGTCTCAGGTTTACCACCTAAAAATTGTACATTATTTGCTAAAACTTCAGCAATATATTTTTTCTGCCCATCAGGAGTTTCATATTGTCGGATTCGTAAACGTCCTTCAACAAATACAGGTTTCCCCTTATTTAAAAATTTAGCACAATTTTCAGCTGTGTTCTTAAATACAACTACCCGTATAAAATCTGTTTCTTCTTTTTTCTCTCCATTTTGAGTTTTATATATATGATTTATCGCAATTGTAAAATTAGCAACTGCAACTCCGCTCTGAGAATAACGAAGTTCAGGATCTCGTGTTAAGTTTCCCATTAGAAAAACTTTATTAATGTTTGCCATTTTTTTCTCCTAAAATCTACTTAGAGCCTATCCCGTTATCAATTTTCGTAACGAGGTCGAGCGAAAAGCTTATAGGCAAGGCCGCAGGAGTAAAACGTACTCTTCAGCAGTACATTTTATTCCGAGAACGAAGCATATAAGCTTTGCAGCCGACCGCA
>JACRDZ010000247.1 GCA_016212735.1 Candidatus Firestoneibacteriota bacterium
GGAAGTAGTATAGCTAAAATTATAAATCCAACTATTACTCCCATTACAACAATCATAAATGGTTCAAGAAACGATGTCAAAGCATTAACGCTGATCTCAACTTCAATATCATATGTATCTGCTATCTTATTAAGCATTTCTTCAAGTTGTCCGCTCTGTTCTCCAACAGCAATCATATGAGTAACAAGCGGAGGGAAAAGACCGCTTTTTTTAAGAGGCCCTGATACATTATCTCCCGCAGTAATACTTGTACGAGACTTTTCAATAGAAGCAGAAATAACTTTATTATCTGTGACTTTTTCTGCTACTTCCATTGCACGAAGAATCGGAACCCCGCTTGATATAAGAGTCCCTAATGTGCGGCAGAATCTGGCAATAATAATCTCATGCAGTAAACCACCAAAAATAGGGATACGCAGTTTGATATTATCAATTAATATCGCACCTTTTTCAGTTCGTGTATATTGTTTAATAAAAATGATTATCCCTGCTATTATTATAGCGACCAGCCACCAGTATTGCCGCAATATATCGCTTAATCCCAATAAAAATCTTGTTGCAAACGGTAAAGCACGCTTGGTTTCAATAAAAATATATGTGACTTTAGGAACAACATAAGATAAAAGAAAAAATAATACTCCGGTCCCAACAATTGCCATAAACATTGGATAATATAAGATGCTTTGAATTTTGTTTTTAAGCCTGACCTGTTTTTCAGTGAAATCTGCCAGACGTGTCAGAACAACTTCAAGTGCACCGCTATTTTCACCGGCTCTTACCATATTAACATATATAGTATCAAAAAATTTTGGATGTTCTGCCAATGCATCTGCAAAAGTTAATCCATGAGTAATTCTTTCACGTACCTGGATTATTATTTTTTTTATATTCTTATCATCAATTTGTTCTTCTATTATATTTAATGATTGAATTAGCGGGAGCCCTGCGCCAATTAATGTAGCTAATTGCCGTGTTATAAGAGAAAGTTCTGAAGAACCTTTTATTTTAAAAATTTTAGGAAAAGAGATTTCTTTTGAAAAACCTTTATTACTCGATCTAATATCTGTAGTATATAAATTACTTTTTCTTAGCTTATTTCGCGCATCTTCCGGACTATCTGCCTCTATTATCCCATGAACCTGTTTTCCTGATATGTCCAGAGCTTTATATTCAAAAACAGGCATAATATAATCCTTTATTTATTATTGAATTACTAATTACTATATAATATATTATTCAAAATAAATCAATAATAAAATTGCTTGACAATAATATTTAAAAATATTAGAATTTTTAGCCTTAATTAGAATTTAGATTGAAAATGTTATTGACTTAAATAAATTATATTGTTATCTTATTGCGCCTGTAGCTCAGTTGGATAGAGCAACGGACTTCTAATCCGTTGGCCGGAGGTTCGAATCCTCTCAGGCGCGCCAAATATTTGAAGATTGAAAATTATTATATGTATGGTGAGTGTAGCTCAGTTGGTTAGAGCATCAGGTTGTGGCCCTGAGGGTCGAGGGTTCAAGTCCCTTCACTCACCCCATTTAAAAAATAAAATTCGTTGTAGTACTAATGCATGCGCCCGTAGCTCAGCTGGATAGAGCGACAGACTTCGAATCTGTGGGTCGGAGGTTCGACTCCTCTCGGGCGTGCCAATATCAATCATCAGTGAACAGTAAACTAAAAAACAATTACTGATCACTGATAACCTTAAATATGCGGGAATAGCTCAGTTGGTAGAGCATCTCCTTGCCAAGGAGAGGGTCGCGGGTTCGAGTCCCGTTTCCCGCTCCAAATATACAGTAAACAGCGTTAATTGATACTGATAACTGTTATTTGGGTCGTTAGCTCAATTGGTAGAGCATCTGACTCTTAATCAGAGGGTTATAGGTTCGATTCCTATACGACCCACCATTTCTCTTGATAATAAAACAGAATCCTTGAGAACAATACAAATATAATTTATAATAATATTATTTAGACATATTTATTTTGCTGTTTGCGAGAGTGGTGGAATTGGCAGACACGCCAGACTTAGGATCTGGTGGTTTTCCCGTGCGGGTTCAAATCCCGCCTCTCGCACCATTTAAATATAAAAATATATATTAAGAAAGGATATCGAAATGACTCAAATAGAGATAGAAGATATTGGTAAATGTAAAAAAAGACTTAAAGTAACTATTCCTCCAGGTATTGTAGCTCTTGAAATAAATCGTATTTCAAATGAAATACAATTTAGTGTTGATATGCCGGGATTTCGTAAGGGAAAAGTCCCTAAAGAAATCATTTTGCAAAAATATAAGGATGTAATTTATAAACAGGTTATAGATAACATTATACCATCTTCTATAAAATCCATTGCTGTTGAAAAAAAAATCAATATGTTAATGCCTGCTGTAATGGAAAAAACAGATATTGGGCTTGATGACAGCTTAAAGTACGAAGTTTCTATTGAATATATTCCAAATTTTGATCTTAAAGAATATAAAGGTATAGAATTAACAAAACACAAAGTTAAAATTGCAGATGAAGAAATACAAAAATTTTTGGAAGATCTGCAAAGGAGATCGAGAGAATTAATTGTTGTTGAAGGACGAAAACCAACGGATAAAGATCATGTTTTTCTTGATATTGATGTGAAGATAGAAGGTGAAACTTATAATCCAAAAAATAACGAAAAAAATGTTGAATTCATTCTTGGGAACAATGAGCTTTTACCTGCAATAGAAGATGCAGTAAAAAATATGGATAAAGGTGAATCAAAAATTATTAACTCTATTATCCCTAAAGATCATCCAGATACTAGTATAGCAGATAAAAATGCTATTTATGAGATTAAACTTGGAGAAATAAAAGAAGAAAAACTTCCTGAAATAAATGATGATTTTGCCAAAGACATCGGTAAATTCAATAACATAGAAGAACTGAAAAGTAATATAAAATTTGAAATATTAAAAAACAAAGAACAGCAAATAATTTCAGAACTAAAAAAACAATTAAAAGATTTCTTAATTTCTACGCATGATTTTGAAGTTCCTGATAGTATGATAAAGAAAGAAGAAAAACTTATTGAAAAAGAAATAAACAGAACTCTGGAATCTAATGAAACTAAATTTGAAAACTTATCAAAAGAAGAACAGGAAAAAATAAAACATAAAATAACAGACAGCGCTTATAAAAATGTTAAAGCTTCTGTTATTTTTGATGAAATAGCTGAAAGAGAAAAAGATAAAATAAAAATAGATGATAAAGAAGTTGACTCAAAAATTGATTTTTACGGACATAATATATTTTCTGAAAGTGACTTTAATAAATTTAAAAATAACAAAAACATCCGCCTCTATTTTTATATGCAGATTCTAACAGAAAAAGTATATGATTTTTTAATAAGTTGTGCTAAAATAAATGAGATAGAATAGTTAAATTTAAAACGGAGGTTTTTATATGACACTTGTCCCTATGGTAGTTGAACAGACAAATCGTGGAGAAAGAGCTTATGATATTTATTCACGTTTACTAAAAGACAGAATAATTTTTCTAGGATCAGAAATTGATGATGTTGTTGCAAATCTGGTTGTTGCTCAATTTCTTTTTCTCGAAGCAGAAGACCAGGATAAAGATATACATTTATACATTAACAGCCCTGGAGGCATAGTTTCCGCTGGATTAGCAATTTATGACACAATGCAGTTCATTAAACCACAAGTATCTACAACCTGTATAGGACAGGCTTCCAGTATGGGCGCATTACTATTATGTGCAGGTGCTCATGGAAAAAGATATGCTCTTCCTAATGCCAGAATTATGATCCATCAGCCTCTGGGAGGAGTTCAGGGACAGGCAACGGAAATAGATATACAGGCAAAAGAAATATTACGAATGCGTGAACTTGTAAATTCAATTCTGGTTGAACATACAGGTCAAAATATGGAAAAAGTTCAAAAAGATACAGACAGAGATTTCTTTATGTCACCAGATCAGGCTAAAGAATATGGTATTATTGATGAAGTAATTAAATCACATTAGTACTACAACGAACTCAATTTGGAGGTATATATGTTTAAATTTGAAGCTGATCAGAATATGTTAAAATGTTCTTTCTGTGGAAAAGCTCAACAGGAAGTAAAAAAACTTATTATGGGACCTGAGGTATATATTTGTGACGAATGCATTGAATTATGCAATAAAGCTCTGGATGAATCAGGGAAAGAAACTGAAAAAAAACAACAGTATATACCATCAATTGCAACTCCACTGTTTATAAAAAATATTCTGGATCAGTATGTAGTAGGTCAGGAGAAAGCAAAAAAAATTCTAGCGGTTGCTGTATATAATCATTATAAAAGAATACATCTTAATACTGGAGCTGGAGCAAAAAATAGCGATGTAGAATTACAAAAAAGTAATATACTGCTTATTGGACCAACTGGTTCTGGGAAAACGCTTCTTGCTCAAACTCTGGCAAAAATACTTAATGTCCCTTTTGCAATAACAGATGCAACTACATTAACTGAAGCAGGTTATGTTGGTGAAGATGTTGAAAATATTATATTAAGGCTTTTGCAAAACTCAGATTACAATGTTGATAAAGCAGAGACTGGTATTGCTTATATAGACGAAATTGATAAAATTGCAAGAAAAACCGAGAATGTATCAATAACACGTGATGTTTCTGGAGAAGGAGTACAGCAGGCTTTATTAAAAATTCTGGAAGGAACAACAGCTAATATTCCTCCGCAAGGCGGAAGAAAGCATCCCCAGCAGGAATATATTCAAATAAACACAAGTAATATCCTTTTTGTATGCGGAGGTGCTTTTACAGGACTTGAAGATATTATTAAAAACCGTATTGGGCAAAAAAGTATGGGATTTGGTGCTGATATTGTAAGCCGTAAAGATCAGGACTACTCTCTATTATTAGATAAAATACAACCTGAAGATCTTCTTAAATTTGGATTCATTCCAGAATTTGTTGGCAGATTGCCTGTCATAGCTGTATTAAATAAATTAGATGAAATATCACTTGTAAAAGTTTTAAATGAACCAAAAAATTCACTTATAAAACAATATAAAAAAATTATGGAAATGGAAGGTGTAAACCTTGTATTTACAGAAAGTTCTATTGAAGCAATAGCAAAAGAAGCTGTAAAACGCGGGACAGGAGCAAGGGGTTTACAGGCAATATTAGAAGATGTTATGCTGGACGTAATGTATGAAATACCAACAATGAAAAATGTTAAGGAATGTATAATTACAGACCAGGTTATTATAGGTAATGCTGAACCGCTTATAATAACTGAAAAACGATTGGAAGAAGGTTTAGCTTAAAAAATATATATGGAGATATTATATTAAATGGATAAAAAAGTTAATTTACATGAAAATATGCCTTTATTACCTTTGAGGGATATAGTTGTTTATCCCTATATGGTAGTCCCTTTATTTGTAGGACGAGAAAAATCTATATTAGCAATTGAACATGCCAATTTTAAAAATAAAATAATTTTTCTTGCAGCGCAAAAAAAATCCAAAACAGATGATCCGACTATTGACGATATCTATCAAATGGGGACAATAGCTGAAATTCTACAAATATTAAGATTACCTGATGGCGCTATTAAAGTACTCGTGGAAGGACTTATACGCGGAAAAATAAAAGATTATATTGAAGGGGAAAAATTCTTTCAGGTAAAAGTTGAAAGTTTTTCTGATACTATCTTAAAAAATCCTGAAATTGAAGCAATAATGAGAAATCTGCTAAATCTTTTTGAAGAATATGTCAGCTATGATAAAAGACTTGTACCTGCAGAAACATTGCATTCAATATCAAGTATCGAAGAACCTGGCCGTCTGGCAGACATTATTTCAGCACATCTGATTCTTAAGATTCAGGAAAAACAATCTATTCTTGAAGAGATAGATACGAAAAAACGTTTATTTAAATTGGCTGAGATATTAAGCAGTGAAAACGAAATTCTTAAAATTGAAAAAAAAATTCGCGGTCGTGTCAGAACTCAAATGGAAAAATCACAAAAAGAATATTATTTGAACGAACAGATGAAAGCTATTCAGAAGGAATTAGGATATAAAGATGAGCATACTGAAATAATAGAATTACGCGAAAAAATAAAAAAAGCAAATATGTCTCATGAAGCTGAAGAAGCATCTGAAAAAGAAATAAAAAGATTAGAAAAAATGCCGCCCATGTCTGCGGAAGCAACAGTTATCCGCAATTATGTAGATTGGCTTCTTGAACTTCCATGGAACATTTATACTGATGATAAAATTGACATTCAGGAAGCAGAAAAAATATTAGATAGAGACCATTTCGGTCTTAAAAAAATAAAAGAAAGAATTCTGGAATTTCTTGCTGTACGCAAATTAGTAAAAAAAGGCAAAGGACCTATTTTATGTTTTGTTGGGCCTCCAGGTGTTGGTAAAACCTCTCTGGCTAAATCTATTTCCTCAGCAATGAATAGAAATTTTGTGAGAATTTCTCTTGGAGGAGTTAAAGATGAAGCTGAAATAAGAGGACATAGAAGAACTTATATAGGAGCTATGCCTGGCAAAATAATTCAGTGTATGAAAAAAGCTAAATCTATAAATCCTGTATTTCTGCTTGATGAAGTTGATAAGATGAGCATGGATTTTAGAGGGGACCCATCTTCTGCTTTATTAGAAGTTCTTGATCCGGAGCAGAACTTCAGTTTTAATGATCATTATATTGAAGTAGATTTCGACCTTTCGGATGTAATGTTTATAACAACAGCTAATGTATTGACGGAAATACCTGCACCTTTGCGGGACAGAATGGAAATTATAACTCTCCCCGGATATACAGAATGGGAGAAAGCAAATATTGCAGAAAAATTCCTTATTCCTAAATGCATAAAAGAACATGGACTTAAGAAAAATTCTGTTTCTTTTTCACCTGCAGTTATACATACGATTATCAGAAAATACACAAGAGAAGCAGGTGTGAGAAATCTGGAAAGAGAAATTGCTTCCATTTGCAGAAAAGTTGCCAAACAAATCGTTAAAGAAAAAGAAAATAAAGAAACATTTATAATAACAAATCGTAATCTTGAATCATATTTAGGTGTCTATAAATATCATAGCCTTGGTGCTGAAGAAAAAGATGAAGTTGGTGTTGCTACGGGTCTGGCATGGACAGAAGTTGGAGGAGAGATTTTATCAATAGAAACAACTATAATGAAAGGAAAAGGATCTCTTATTCTAACAGGTAAACTGGGAGAAGTTATGCAGGAATCAGCGAGAGCTGCTTTAAGTTATATCAGATCACATGCAAAAATACTTGGGATAGAAGAGGATTTTTACAGAAAATTTGATATTCACGTACATGTACCTGAAGGAGCTATTCCAAAAGACGGACCTTCAGCTGGTATATCTATTTGTACTTCAATAATATCAGCTTTAACAAATACTAAAGTACGCAAAGATGTGGCTATGACAGGAGAAATAACGTTAAGAGGCAAAGTACTACCGATTGGCGGAGTTAAAGAAAAAGTTCTTGCTGCACATAGATGTGAAATAAAAACTGTTATTTTACCTAAATTAAACGAAAAGGATATCAAAGATATTCCAATGAAGATAAGACAAGCCCTAAAATTTGTTATTGTTGAAATTATGGATGAAGTTTTAAAAGAAGCATTAGTAAATAATATCATTAAAGATAATATCGAAATACCTGTATTAAAACAGAATAATAATTATAAACATTCAGATTTAACTTTAATGTAAAATAAATTATTTTAGAATAGGAGAAATATTAATGTTATTACAGGTTTTAAAATCAAAAATTCATCGTGCTATTGTTACAGAAGCGAATCTTGAATATGAAGGAAGTATAACGATTGATGAAGATCTATTGAACAAGGCTCAAATTATCCCTTATGAAAAATTGCAAATAGTTAATTTAAGTACAGGTCATAGATTTGAAACTTACTGTATTCCAGGCCCCAAAAAATCCGGTATGATTTGTCTTAATGGAGGGACTGCAAGACTTGGAGCATCTGGCGACAAGATAATCATCATTTCATATATGTTTATTTCAAAGGAAGAACTAATAAATTATAAACCATTAATCTTACGTGTTGATGACAACAACAAAGCTAGAGATGAATAGGCTAAACACTTACATATAATCATAGTTGGTAAAATACCTATAAATGCTCCTGCTATAACATCAATAGGGAAATGTACTCCTGAATAAATTCTTGCAAGTCCCACCATACTGGCAAATAAAATTAAATAGATAGAGTACTTTTTATTATAAAAATAATATAAAAAAGTAGCTGCTGTAAATGCTGTCTGTGTATGTCCGGAGGGAAATGAATTATCTCCTTTAAGCTTTTCACCAATAGAATAAACAACTATTTTTCCTGTATTTATCAATACCTCAAACTCTTTCAGCGGTCTTGGTCTTATTATATACCATTTTAATAAATGCAGGATTGCTCCTGAAACAATCCCGCAAGTAACAAGTATTCCAGCCCAGATTAATATTTTTTCACGATCGTACAAATAAATCAGATATAAACATATTGGAGCTAAATACCACCAATTACCAAAATAATTAAAGATATAAAATAAAACATCAAATATAGGATTCTTTAAGTTGTTATTAATATATATAAATAAATTCTGGTCAAATTTCAAAATATTTTCCATGATTTTTATCCCCTGCTCTATATTGGTATTATATAATATTTCTCACCACAAAGTAAATTCTATTATAAATGTTAGATTGACAGATAATAGCATATATGATAAATATATGTTAAATAAAATTGTCACGGGGTATAGCGCAGATGGCTAGCGCGCTGCGTTCGGGACGCAGAGGCCCTGGGTTCAAGTCCCAGTACCCCGACCAGATTTAACGACAAGGATAAATTGAAAATTTATTTTTTGACAAAAAAGCATAAATTTTTATGAATAAAATATTTTAACTTATGAGGTTTTATCGTGATACAGATTGGAGTCATAGGAGCATCATCATGTTCCACATTAGTCAGCAATATTGCGGAAAAAGTTGGTGAATATATTGCCAAACACAAAGCAGTTTTAGTCTGCGGGGGTATGGGTGGAATTATGGAAGCTGCTTGCCGTGGAGCTAAAAAAACAGGTGGAATTACAATAGGAATCCTGCCAACTGATAATATACATGGTTCAAATCCTTATGTTGATATTAAAATACCAACAGATATGGGTCATGCACGAAATATTATTGTAGTTCATTCTTCAGATGCAATAATTGCCATAAGCGGAGGATTTGGAACTCTCTCAGAAATTGCAATAGCTCTAAAATTGAATATCCCTGTTATAGGTTTGGGGACATGGGAACATCCTTCATTTAATATACATAAATTAGATGATCCTGAAAAAGCTGTAAAAAAAGCTTTAGAATTAGCTGAAAAAAAGAGGAGTGTTTTTAATAAATGATACACGCACATATTATTGTTTCAGGACAGGTGCAAGGAGTTGGGTACAGAGCTTTTGTTTTGCGTGAAGCAGAAATAATTGGAGGAATATCCGGCAGAGTGCGAAACATGTCAGATGGTGTTCGTGTAGAAATAATAGCAGAAGGATCATCTGATGATATAAATACATTAATTGAACGATTATGGCAGGGACCATATCATTCAAAAGTAAAAAATGTCGAAGTTAATAAACATAATATTAAAGAAAATAGATTTAATAATTTTATAATAACATATTAAATTTAACGGAGGATATAAATTGCTAAAAAAAATAGGAGTACAGATTCTATTATTTTATTTTTTGTTATGTGTAGTTACTTCTGCAATACATGCTTCTTCAGATGAAATAGAAGAATTTTATGATCAAGCAGTAGAATTTGAGGCTTTAGAGCGTTACAATGAAGCAATAGAAATGTATCTAAAAATCAGTGAAAAAAGTCCTGAATATATAGCTCCTTTAATAGATCTGGCAAATATTTACTCCCAGACTGGAAAAACAGAGGAAGCTCTGCAAACTTTACGCAAAGTTTTACGCATTAATCCATCTAATACTAAAGCTCTTTCCAGAATGGGACTTATTTATATTCAAAAAGGAGATTATCCAGCTGCTCTGGGCTATTTAAATCAAGCTCTCGCAATAAAACCTGATCTTGTGGAAATTCAAATTAATTTCAGCAAATTCTATTATGCACAAAATATGTATAAAGATGCTGTTATTTTCGGCAGAAAAGCGACTATTCTAGATTCCAATTCCCCTGAAGCTTTTCTTGTTACAGGAATGGCTTATGCAAAAAACAGAGAATATAGAGAAGCTATAAGACAGTTCATACATGTTATGGAAATAGATCATAATACCGATTTCGCCAGTATAGCGATACAAGAGATTGAACGATTGCTTAATATTTTGAAAAAAATTAATGCAGATGTTCAGCAGGGAACAGATCTTTATAATAGTAAAAAATTTGATGAAGCCAGAGAAATATTCAAAAACACTCTGAAAGAAGATGCTGGTAATCCTGAAGCATATAATGGACTGGCTAATATTGCTTCATTTGTAGACCAAAATAATGATCAGGCAGTTCAACTATTTTCTCAAGCTATAAATTACAATCCAAATTATATATATGGATATAGCGGATTAGCACTTGTCCATTTAGTAAAAGAAGATATTGAGAGTGTTCGATATGTAACTAATAAAATTAAAATTATTAATATCAATCGTAAATTGTTTTCAGAGGAATCGCAAAGCTTAAAAATGCTTCTTGAAAATATACCTGAAATGAAAAACGATCTACAGATTTTAATAGAAGCATATGATTTCGTAGAATACGGAGAAGCTTATATAAAGATAAAAGAACTGTATAATAAATTAAAAAAACAGGAACAAGCATCAAAATTCTATCAGGAAGGGAATAAATATCTCAAAGAAGAACAATATAATCAGGCATTACAGGAATTTAAAACTGCACTTCAGCTTTATCCTAATTCAAAAAGAATAAAAGAAAAGTGGATGCAGGCTTTACGTGAACTGCGCGTATCCATAAATAAAAAAGAAGGAAATCCTGAAGGTCATTATACATTAGCCAATACTTTAAGAATAGAAAATAAAGTGGAAGAAGCAGAAAAAGAATATATAGAAAGTTTAAGACTGGACCCGGATTTTTCCAATGCACCTGGTGCTCACTACTGGCTTGGAGTAATTTATGAAAAACAAAAAAGATATGAACTTGCTCAGAATAAATTTGAACTGGTTACAGGAAAATATATTGATTATTTAAAAAAACATTATCTATTATTAGATGCATATTGGAAACTTGGCAATATTTATAATTTTTTAGGCAATTTTGATAATTCTATCAAAACATTAGAACAGGCTATTAAACGTGACCCGCGCTGGTTCTATCTTTATATTGACTTGGCTGACGTATACATAAACAAAAAGGTATATCCGCCTGCAATAGAACAAATAAAATATGTATTTAAAAAATCTCCTGGTCATGAAATGGCAGAAGAAAAGTTAAAAGAAATATATATAAAAATGGGGTATGACGAAAAGAGAATTAAAACAGAATTTGATAAATTATACACAGAAATAATTATAGAACTTGAAAATGAAAAAAGAAGCAACCCTAATTCTAAAAATTTATCGCTATTATTAGGGAAAGCTTATATAGCTCAAGAACAATATGGAAAAGCAATTAACGAATTTAATATATATCTTGACAGATTTCCTGGTGATAAAAAAATCGAATTGCAGCTTTTATCTATCTATCGTAAATTAAACTTTACTCCTTCGGAAATATCCAGACTTGAATTAAAATTAAAAAGAACTTTATTAGCAGAAGAGTATTTCAATAAAGGTAATGAACTATACAGGAAAAGAGATTTCGAGGAAGCATTAAAGCATTTTAATAATGCAATAAAAATTAAAGAAAATTTTGTTAAAGCTCAAATTCGTATAGGCGACTGTTATGTTAGTCTGCAGAAATATAATGAAGCTGTAAAGGAGTATAAACAATTACTTTCTTTAGCACCTAATATATATGAAGTTTATAGTAATCTGGCATATATTTTTAATATTCAGGGATTTTATGACAGAGCTATTGAGGAATGTGATAAAGCTATTAAAATTAATCCTTACTTCCCAAATTCTTATAATAATATGGGATACGCTTATATGAAAAAAGGTTTATATGAAGAGGCTATCCGCGAATTTGAAAAAGCGATAGAACTTTCACCTAATTACAGTAACGCAATTCGTAATCTTGAAAAAACTAAAAATCTGCTTGGTAAAACAAAAGATAATAAACCAAAAAATGAATAAACTATTTTCTATTCAGGATATTTTTTTTACAGCTTCTATGTCTTTTGTATTTATAATATTTATTTTAACAAAACTTTTCTGGACAGATATTTCTCCAGAATTTGTAAATATTGAAATAGATGGCAACCCTTATAAAACACTGAATATAGATAAAAATAGTATAGTAGAATTAAAAGGTATTACAGGGATCATACGCATTGAAATTAAGAATAAAAAAGTTAGAATAATCAATTCCACCTGTCCGAACCAGATATGTGTTAAAACTGGATGGATTGAAAAAACAGGTGATATTCTTATCTGTTTACCTAATAAATTAGTAGTTAAAATATCAGGGATAAAAGAAGAAATTGATGCTAAGAGCTATTAATTCAAAAACAAATAAAATCGTTTTACTCAGTCTTTTTATTTCAATAGCAGTTGTACTTCATATAATAGAAGCTTCTTTCCCTTATTTCATTTTTCCCTGGGCAAAGCTTGGATTACCAAATATTGCAATACTTTTTGCTTTAATATATTTTGGTTTAAAAGAAGGATTATATGTATCTTTTATAAAAACTATTATGGGAGGATTTATAACAGGTACAATTGGTAATCCAATATTTATTATGAGCATTTCAGGTAGTATTATAAGTACAATTATTATGTGGATTTGTTTACCATTGCAGAACAGAAAATTCACACTGGTAACTATAAGTATTATTGGAGCTTTAGCTCATATAACAACTCAATTTTTAATAGTATGGTTATTCTTTTTCAGTAATTTAAATTTAACAAATTCAGGAATGCTTTTAGCTGCTCCATATTTTATAATCTTTGCTTTACCGGTAGGATTCTTAACAGGTATGGCAGCAAATTTTACAATTAGTTATCTAAATAAAATAATACCGTATAGCCAAAGGAATTAAGATACAGAGCTGAAGGCTCTAAGGTATGGGACATTATAGGAAATTTTACAATCTTCATGATTACACTATTAATTATTTTTATATCTGGAATAATAATCGGAAGTTTTCTTAATGTATGCATTTATCGCATACCTGAGAATGAATCTATATTATTTCCATGGTCACATTGTCCTAACTGCAAAACTCAGATAAAACCGTATGATAATATCCCAATTATAAGTTTTTTTATTCTTAATGGAAAATGCAGAACCTGTCAGAAAAATATATCATTGCGTTATCCTCTTGTAGAACTCACAACAGGAATTATATTCTCCTTATTTTATTATCGCTTCGGTTTTACTATTGATTTCATTCCTGGAATTATATTTATATCAAGTCTTATTGTAATTACTTTTATTGATATTGAATATAATATAATTCCAAATATAATTACCTTACCTTTAATTATCTTTTTTAATTTTTTCGGATTATATAAATATTTAGTAAACAACGATATTTATCTTCTTATTGATCCATTTACTGGTCTTATTATTGGAGGAGTGATTTTATATATTATTGCATGGATATCTAAAGGAGGAATGGGAGGAGGAGATATTAAACTTGCTGCTTTAATCGGAAGCGCATTAGGATTAAAAAAAGTTCTCATTACTCTTTTTCTAGCCTTTATAATTGGAGGAATATTTGGAGCTGTACTCATAATTACAGGTAAAAAGAATAAAAAAGATAAAATAGCTTTTGCACCTTTTATCTGTTTGGGAAGTATTATTACTTTAATTTGGGGGAAAGAAATTATTGTCTGGTATCTTAATAATATTTTATTGCATTAATTATACCGATAATGTCTATATCACTATTTTCATTTATATTTCCACCAGCATAACTTCCAAATAATATAATTTTATATTTTTATATAAACGGTTTAAAATTTCCACTTTCAAATTTTCATCAATCATTATTAATTAATCCTTTTGACCCATTATATTATAGAAATCATAATTTCATTTTATTATAACTACATAAAATTAGAACAGTTAAATTAAGCCTGATAAATCAGGCAACTACAAAAATTTCAATGTAGTTGCTCGATTTATCGAGCGTTTCAAATTCCTGTACTTCATGCTATTTTATATTTCTAAATCTACCTGTCCCTATTTTTGCATTTCAATAGTATCAAGCTGCATCTCTGTATTCTAAAAATCCTAAAGTTAAACCACCTTTTTCAACAGTATTTAATAATACTTCTACTTTTTTAAGAATATGTGATTGTATAAAAACTTCACCACATTGTTTACAAACGAGAGCAGGGACATTTCTTACTACTATAAATTTATCTCCGTTTAATTCATAGGGTAAAGAAGAAATACCTTCTTCCATACTACCTCTACATGATGGGCATCTCATAACTTATTTCTCCTTTTTCTAAATTCTTCTTCCCATTCTAATAAAGTAGGTTTATAAACAGTTATAACCCAAATCATTTCATCTGCTAAATCTATTATTACTACAATATGAAGAGGGACATTAGTTTTTGTATATCCTAAAACTAAATAATTTGGTAATGTTTGTTTTTCAGAATAATCTTCAATAATCTCAGCAGTTAATAATGCCTCTTCTACTTCTAAAGTAGATATATTTCGCTGGTGCATTCTAATTACTGCATGTCTTTTAAATGCTACGCATCCATTCTTTACAAGGCTATGTATTTTTTTTATTTCTAAAAAAATTTTAAATTCCTTTTCGTTTTTGTAATCAGTTAAAAAAACTATCAAATTAAAATATAATAAACTACTATATGAAAGTCAAGAAATTTTAATGTATTGGAAATTAAAATTTAAACCAATCTGTTATTACAGGTAAAAATTCATAATAAGTATTTGTTATCTTTTTTCTAATTTATTATTAACCAAATATGGACTAATTTTATAATAAAGTTCAACGAAATATTTGCTGATGATATTTTTTATTAATACTCTATCTTTAAAATCGTTAATCTTTTTAATAACGCCCACTCGTGAGTTTTCAGGAATAGCATTAGTTATAATGCATGGTTTTTTTCCATCTTTTCCATCATCCCTACCAGTTGGTGGTTGAGATTCTGTAGTAAAGCTCCACGTATAGTCACTTGATAATTTATTCCCGGCTAAATCTTTTGCTTCAGTTGTAATTTTGCCAATATATTTTGTAGAATATGCGAGATTGGATGATGGGATAAATGTAGCTTTTTTCTCGCTGGATATTACATCGCCTTCAATTTGTTCTGATGAACTTTTAAGTATAAATGTAGCAGTATTAATGGTAGATACATCCATTGGTTCGCTGAATATAGCTATAATGTTTGAATTAATCGAAACACCTTCAGCTTTATCCCCCGGATTTACTGATGAAACATTAGGTGGAGTTGTGTCGGAGACCTCGCTTGCTATTGTAAAACTAAAAGTCTCTGACCACCCGCCATATTCTTTCCCATCATGTGCCTTTGCCCTCCAATAGTATTTCTTATCACTTGGTAAAATTGTATCCACGTTCCATGTTGTTTTACCTGATGGATTTTCCGGGAAATGTTCTATTTTAGCTTTTGCTTCACCCAAAAATTGGTCATTATCAAAAATTTCAAAATAATATGTCAGATTGTCACCATCTAAATCGGTTGAATTAATTATCTCAAGATCTGGAGTTTGAGTACCAATAGTACTGTTATTTTCTGGTCTGGCTGGTTTTGGTGCTGTAGGCGCATCATTACCCTGATTTACTATAAACCATGCAAAATCAGACCAACCACTTACCAAATCATGTTCATCTTTTGCCTGAGCCTGCCAGAAGTATTTACCATTATCTGCAAGTGGCATATCTATTATCCAGCTTATTCCTTTATTATCTGCACCTGTTACTGGATTTTTTGTTGTATCATACACTTTATATTCATAATTTATTTTGTCTCCATCTATATCAATTGAAGGCTGTACTTTTAATTCCGGAGTAAGCATTGTTACAACTGTTTCTTTCGGACTTATTAATACAGGGACACTCGGTGCATCATTATTTATATTTACAAAAATCTTTGCATTCATCCAGCTTGAATATGCTACACCATCTGTTGCTCTTACCCTCCAGTACCAGATTGTATTGTCATCTAATTCCGGAGTCTGCCATAGTGTAACAAATAGTTCGTTTGATTTTATTAGCTTGCTGCTTGTAAAATTATTTGTTGTATCTATTTCAAAATAGTATGAAACTTTATCTCCATCTTTATCCTGAGAACTATTTATTTCTAAAACAGGTGTTCTGTTTGCTACTTCACTGTTATCAGATGGACTTATTAATGTTGGCGTTTCCGGCGCATCATTAGATGTATTTATAAAAAATACAGCTTTATCCATCCATTCACCAGTAAGCCCATGTTCATCTACTGCACGTGCTTTCCAGCTATACCATGAATTATCAAGAAGTCCTTGCACAATGCCCATCGTGATTCCTTCTTGTCCCTCAGGTGCAAAAGTTGTTTCATATACAAGAAAATTATTATTGTCATATACTTTAAAATCATAAGTCTTCTTGTCATTATCAGGATCAGAGCCATTGTTTACCTCTAATTTCACTTCAGTTGTGTCAATGCTTGATCTATCCGGCGGATTGCTTAATGTTACTTTTGCCGGAGGTTCATTTATTTTATTTACGAAAAATGATGATGGACTCATCGGATCACTATTAATATTATTTACACACGACCATGCTCTCCACCGATATCTTGTGTTTTCTACTAATTCCTTGTTTATATTCCATATTGTAACTTTTACTCCTTCCTGTATTCCAGAAGCAGAATCATAAATTTTTGTTAAATCAGCATCTGTATATATACTCAAACTAATCAGCTTTGCGAATTTTGTCGATAAAAGTCAAAAGTCTAACAAATTCAAAAATTTGATTGAAGTCAGTCCATTTAAGTGATAAAATTGAAAATTAATTAATTAATTAATTTATTTA
>JACRDZ010000248.1 GCA_016212735.1 Candidatus Firestoneibacteriota bacterium
CTTCTTAATCCTTCGCGTCGTGATCATAGCATTGATGCGCTTTCAATCGAGTATCTAGGGATTAAAAAATCTTCTCTTGAAGATTTAATTGGTAAAGGTAAAAATAAAATTTCATTAGATCAAATTGAAATAAATTCTATTGCTGAATACTCTTCTGAAAATGCGGATATTATTATACAATTAAAGCAGTTATTTTTTTCCAAATTGAAAGAGGAAAAGCTCGAATTAGTTTTTACTCAAATTGAAATACCTCTTATAACCGCATTATGCCATATTGAAATCAATGGAATTAAACTGGATACAAATTATCTTAATGGCATAAAAGCACAGGTTGAGCTCATGTTAAAAAAATATGAAAAAGATATTTATGCTCTGGCAGGTGAAGAATTTAATATTAATTCACCCCGCGAGTTAGGAAGAATATTATTTGATAAAATGGGATTGCCGGTGCAAAAAAAAGGTAAAACAGGATATTCAACCGATGTAGATGTGTTGGAAAAACTTTCTTCTTTTAATGATCTTCCATTACTTGCACTTAACTATCGTCAATTAATCAAACTTAACTCTACGTATGTAGATGCCCTGCCAAAACTTGTAAATCCGATTACAGGCAGACTTCATACATCACTAAATCAAACAATTACTGCAACAGGACGTTTATCAAGTTCAGAGCCTAATTTGCAAAATATTCCGGTACGTTCGGAATTTGGTAAATCAGTACGAGGAGCATTTATTGCAGAGTCTAAAAAGTGGCAGCTTATATCAGGGGATTATTCGCAGATAGAGCTTTTATTTCTTGCACATTTTTCGCTTGATGAAAATTTAATGCAGGCATTTAAAAATGGTGAAGATATTCACATTCGCACGGCTTGTGAGCTTTTTAATGTTACTTCTGATAAAGTTGATAGTAATCTAAGACGTATTGCAAAAACCATAAATTTCGGTATTGTATATGGCATGAGCGCTTTTGGTTTGGCTCGCGATCTCAAAATAAATCAAACCGAAGCACAAATGTATATAGATAATTATTTCATCCGTTATGCAGGTGTGAAAAATTTTATCGATCAAACAATCAGTGAAGCTATTAAAAATGGATATGTCAGCACAATTATGGGAAGAAAAAGATATGTGCCTGAACTTGCAAATTCTAATAGAAATATACGAGAGTTCGGTGAAAGAATAGCTATTAATACCCCTCTTCAAGGCAGTGCAGCGGATTTAATTAAAATTGCAATGATAAAAATTTCGGATCAATTAATAGAAAAAAATTTAAAAACAAAAATAATATTGCAGGTACATGATGAATTGATTTTTGAAGCGTCTGTTGAGGAAATAGATGAAGTTAGCATTCTAATAAAAAATACAATGGAACATGCTCTTTCACTAAATGTCCCCATTAGGGTAAATATGAAAAAAGGTAATAGCTGGTTGGAACTAGATTAATCTCTACTCCGATGCTCTATTTTTAAGTTTTTCAGTTTGATCAAAAGTGATTAAGGCTTCAATCATATCATCAATTTCACCATCCATAAATTCACTCAAACGATATAAAGTTAATCCTATGCGGTGATCGGTAATTCTGTTTTGCGGGAAATTATATGTACGAATTTTTTCGCTTCTATCTCCTGAACCAACCTGCAATTTTCGTGTCATTGAGCGTTCTTTTTCAGCGTCTTCCTGTTCTTTTTCCAATAGACGCGCTTTTAAAACACGCAATGCTTTGGCTTTATTCTTATGCTGAGATTTTTCATCCTGACATTGCACAACCATATTTGTCGGGATATGCGTTACTCTGACCGCAGAATCAGTTGTATTAACACTTTGTCCTCCGGGTCCTCCTGATCTATATACATCTATTCGCAGATCTTTCGGATCGATTTCTATTTCAACATCTTCTGCTTCAGGTAATACGGCAACTGTGACAGCAGAAGTATGTACTCTGCCTTGCGCTTCTGTAGCAGGAACACGCTGCACACGATGTGTGCCGCTTTCGTATTTCATTCTGCTGAAAACTTTGTACCCGTCAACAGCAAATACAATTTCTTTAAATCCGCCAATTCCTGTCGGATTTGAACTTAAAATTTCTATTTTCCATTTGCGTTTTTCAGCATAACGGTTATACATACGAAATAATTCGCTTGCAAATAATGCTGATTCATCTCCGCCTGTACCTGCTCGGATTTCAACAATCGTATTTTTATCATCTTTCGGGTCTTTTGGCAGAAGAAGTACGGTTAATTCTTTTTCAATCTGTGATTTTTTAGGCTCAAGTTCACTGAGTTCATTATGTGCCATAGTAATTAGTTCTTTATCATGTTCATTATCAATAATAAATCTTGATTCGGTTATATGATTTAATACTTTTTTGTACTCAGCGAATTTATTTATAATTTCAGTCATATCAGAATATGTTTTGCTGTATTCTTTGAATTTTTTTTGATCATTTATCACTTCCTGCAAACTTAATTTTTTTTCCAGATCAAAATATTTATTTTCTAATTCTTGCAATTTTTCTAACATTTTATATATTCCTTTATAAAATTATATTCATAAAATTTTATAAATTATAGACTAAAACATCCGGTAAATAAAGAAAAAAATTTGTTTTTTAAATAAAGAAATACGCAATATTGTATGGTCAAAAGCTGTGTATGATTATGTTCTTAAAATCGATCCGCGAAATTTTGAATATATCATGTCACTCCTCAAGAGGCTTAAAAAAAATCCGGATATAAAAATTTTAGTTGCTGATAATGATTTAAATTATAAAAATAAAATCGCAAAATTATTAAGAATACATAAATATAAAGTTTATACTGCTTCTGATGGGGTAAAAGCCAAACAAATACTTGATAAACATCCTGATATAAAAATGGTTTTAACTGAGTTTAAAATACCTAAAATTGATGGATTTGCGCTTACTTATGCAATCCGTGAAAATTATAAAAAAGAAGATATGGCTGTTATTGGCATGACATCTTCCGATGATCCGATCCTATCAACCAGCTTTCTCAAGCATGGGGCTGATGATATTGTTCTTGAAAAAGTTGCCGGCATTCTAAGAAACAGAGTTCGCAAATCCGATCTTGTTGCTAGAATTGGCGGTGAGGAATTTTGTTTTTTAGCTGTTAATATGAAAAAAAAAATATGTATATAAAATATTTGATGATTTACGTAAAAAAATCGAAAAAACCAACATTGAAATCGGAGATGGAATTAAAATCAATATAACAGTAAGTATTGGTATTTTTAATATTTTTTTGCCAACTATAGATGAGATGGTAAAAAAAGCTGATGATCTATTATATGAGGCTAAAAAAAATGGCAGAAATATGATTGTAATGAATTAAGCTGTAGAGACGCAAAATTTTGCGTCTCTACGATTTTTGATAATGGTGAATTATGAAAAGCTTTGTTTTCTATTTTATTTTTTTATCCTTTTTCATATCCGGTATTTTATTCGCAAATGATGAAGATACGCCTGAACAAATTCAAAATGAGATTGAGCATGACAGGCGTTTATTAATAAAATCACCCGATAATGCTATTATATTAAATCGATTGGGATTTAATCTTTACAGACAGGGAAAGGATGATGAAGCTTTTAATTTATTTAACAGGACAATCAAATTAAATCCTAATCTATCAACACCATACAATAATTTGGGGGTTATTTTTTTAAAACGCAGAGATTACATAAAGGCTGAATATAATTTTAATATTTCCGCTCAGTTGGATTCTAATTCTGCCAAGCCTCTGTACAATCTTGCAGTTACATATTTTCGTCAAAAAAAATATTGGCAGGCAGCAAAAACATATTTAAAAAGTAAAAATACAGATGGATCTTATGTTAAACAGCGATATAATAAAACAAAAGCTAAAAATGAAATAAATAACCTTTTAAAAGAAGATCCTGATAATGAATATCTGCTTAAGATATCAAAGGAGTTAGATAAAAATGAACCATAATTTGCTTATTTTTTTTATTATGCTTTTTTGTTTTTTTATTTCAAATAAATTGATGGCTGAAAATTCGGACGAATCATGGGACAACAATAAATATGTTATTAATAATATCAATGAAAAGGATAAATAATGAAAAAAATTTCAATCGCACTTATTCTCGTATTTTTTTTATATAACTTAACTCGAGCTGAAGAAAATTTGGAATCATACAAAATGTTCGATTTTGCTGAAAATCTATTCAAGGAAAAAGAATACTCAAAAGCAATTACCGAATACAAACGATTTATTTTCAATCATCCTGAAACTCCAAAAGTTATTGAAGCAAAATACAAATTGGGACTTTGTTATTTTATGGGAGAAAAATGGGATACAGCAATCAAGGAATTTCAGCTGATTGCAAATGATTATCCTGACAAAGAAGAAGGTAAATTATCTTTAATTAAGCTGTCCGAATGCTATTTTGCAAAAAATGAATACATTCTTGCTATTAATGAATTGAATAATTTTATTGAAGATAATGCATCTGATAAAAGAATAAAAAATATATATTTTAAAGCAGGGTTTTATTCATTATATGATAACAACATTGAAAAAGCGCAAGAAAAATTTAATAAAACAGATAATGCGGAATTAAAAAATACTCCGATTGAGTTTAGCAAATTGCCTCAAAAATCACCTATTGTAGCAGGAACACTTTCTGCAATTATTCCCGGAGCAGGACAATTTTATATCAAACGTTATTCGGACGGAATTTATTCATTTATACTAAATGGTATTTTTATTTGGGGTGCTGTCGAATCATTTAAAAACGATCAAAATGTTGCCGGAGGAATTATTACTTTTTTTGAATTAGGCTGGTATTCGGGAAATATTTATAATGCTATTAGTAATGCTCATAAATTTAACAAACGAACAAAAATAGATTTCTTAAAAAAATTGGATGAGAAATATTCATCTTTTGAAACAAATTAGTAAAATCAAGCGATACCATGCAACAAGTTCAAAGTTTCAAAATAGACAGGGTGTGCGACAAATTTGCTAGTAATATTATTAATGATATTTGCTATTTTTTTATCTTTCATTCTTAGCGAAGCGAAGAATCTGTTTCTAAAGCTATGAAAGCAGATTCTTAGCTTCGCTCAGA
>JACRDZ010000022.1 GCA_016212735.1 Candidatus Firestoneibacteriota bacterium
CAATATCAACAACAGAATCTCTTCCTAAGTAGTCTTTTCTTGTATATTTAGTACCTTTTAAGAAAGTCCATGTCAAAAATCCTTCTATCAATCCAACATCAGCCCTACCAGGACCAACTAAAGTTAAATCATAACCTTCATTAATTGTGTTTAAAAAGTTAGGAATTTCTTTCGGGTCGTCCTGAAGATCAGCATCCATTGTAATAATAATTTTGCCAAGAGCCAGTTTAAAACCTTCTGAAAGCGCAGCAGATTTACCGTAATTTTTTCTGAATTGAATAATTTTTACTATAGACGGATATTTTTCGTGGATTTCTTTAAGTACAGAAAAAGAATTGTCAAGAGAACCGTCATCAACAAAAATTATTTCATATTTAATATTAAGCGGAATAACCGCACTTGAAACCTCACTAAAAAGTTCCTGAAGACAAGGCGCTTCATTAAAAAGAGGAATAATTATAGAAAGTTCTTTTTCATATTTATTATTCATAAAATTATTTTAATTTTGATTTTTTCTTTTTATTTTTATTTAATTTCTTATTATCAACAGTAACAGGTTTGATTTGAGCTTCCAGATTGTCTTTTATAACCAGATAAAATTGTTTTGTTAATCCAATCGGGAAGCACATTATAAGTATAATATAGTAAATTAAATCATAAACTTCATGTACTGCATATTCGATTCCTAAAATTTGCATAATATTAATTAACCTCCAGATTTTTTAAATTTTAAAAATAGGTTCTTATACTAATATTATATTATACATTCTATTTAACCGTAAAATCAACTTTAAATTTTTAAATATATTTTGTCAATGTAAACATATATAATCTAATACTATATTTAAGTATAGGAATTTCAAAGTTATTAGTTTTAAGTAATAAGTTATAAGTTTAGAACTAAAAACTTAAGACTTAAAACTAATTTAAGTTTCTTTATTACAAATGTTTTTAGTGCTATAATCTTATTCATAAGCTTGATTATTATGAAGTCATGCAAAAATATTTAATTGTTAGATAATAGAAATTTATTAAATAAATATTTGGAGACAAACATGAATGAAATTATTCCAAAAAATTGGTCTCAACTTCAAACCATTTTATTCGATTATGAATGGGATTTAACAGCACCTGGATGTCACAGATCCCCGTATGCATACAGAGGATTATCTGAAAATTACAGTGATTTGAAAACAGGCTTAATGCGCATTGGTGGAAATTATAAAGAACTGGAATCTGCTATACTTAGAAATTTTCAAAAATATGCTAAAGGGAATAATATAGATAATGATTCTGAATGGCTCTGGATATCCATAGCTCAACATCATGGTCTTCCGACTCGATTAACAGATTGGACATATTCTCAATATATTGCATTGCACTTTGCAACAGAAAATATCGATAAAATAAATAAAGATGGTGTTATCTGGTGCATTGATTATATGAAAGTAAAAGAATTTTTGCCAGAGAGATTAAAAAACATTTTAAAAAATCAAGGGTTCAAGTTTAATGTTGAATTGCTGGAAAAAAACGTCAAGAACTTAAGCGAACTCGAAAATTTGGAAAAAGAACATGGTGAACCTTTTATTGTTTTTCTTGAGCCTCCTTCTCTGGATTCAAGAATAATAAATCAGTATGCTTTATTTTCTTTTATGTCAAGTGCTGATACTTTGCTGAGTCATTGGTTAAAAAAATATTCGGATGTTTATAAAAAGATAATTATTCCTGCTCATTTAAAATGGGAAATACGAGATAATCTGGATCAGGCAAATATTAATGAAAGAATTCTTTTCCCGGGATTAGATGGGCTTTGCTCATGGCTTAAACGGTATTATAGTTCAAGAAAACCGGATAAGTCCTAAAAATTAGATTTAGCATATTGACAGATTTATTATATATTTATTTGTAAAATAATGATATAATATAAATAATAATTAAAAGAGAAACTAATATACCAAATTTAGATTTTATATTATATTCCGACTTATTTCGGGTTAGGAGAATAAAAAATGGGGTCATTTGAAAATTTAGGATTATCACAAGATATGCTGAACACTTTAAGACTTAAAGGATTTGAAGAACCAACACCTATTCAGGAGAAAACTATACCGGTTATACTGACCGGGAAAAAAGATATTGTTGGTCAGGCACAGACCGGAACCGGCAAAACAGCAGCTTTCAGTCTTCCAATTATAGAACTCATTGAAGGAGATACAAAAAATGTCAAGGTATTAGTTCTAACCCCGACAAGAGAACTTGCAATTCAGGTTGCAGAAGAAATAAATTCATTAAAAGGTAAAAAAAGATTAAACATTGTTCCAATATACGGGGGACAATCAATAGAACTGCAGTTAAGAAGTCTGCACAAAGGCGTTGATATTGTTGTGGGGACACCCGGAAGAATACTTGATCATATTAGACGCCGTACATTAAAACTTGATAAAATTTCTTATCTGGTACTTGATGAAGCTGATGAAATGTTGAATATGGGTTTTCTTGAAGATGTAAGAGACATTATGGAAAATACAAATAAAAATAAAAGAACAATGTTATTTTCTGCAACTATGCCGGATGAAATAATGCAGATTGCTA
>JACRDZ010000253.1 GCA_016212735.1 Candidatus Firestoneibacteriota bacterium
AAGTATTTAAAAACAGAAGAAACAGAAAAAATAAAAGAAATAAGGGAAATAAAAGATTCTTATAATACAAAATCACTGGATGTTATTAAAAATGAAGAGTTGTTTTTTTATTCTGATTCTTTATGGATATATAATACTGATATTTTAGAGACAACAAGTATTAAAGAAAAATCTATTGATTTAATTATAACATCTCCACCTTATAATTTAGATATAAAATATAATTCTCATAATGATATAATGTCTTATAATGATTATCTTTTATTTACAAAAAATTGGATATCTAAATGTTATACATTTCTTAAAGATGATGGAAGATTTTGTTTAAATGTGCCATTAGATAAAAATAAGGGCGGACAACAGAGTATGTGTGCAGATATAACCAATATTGCAAAGCAGGTTGGATTTAAATATCATTCTACAATTATATGGAATGAGCAAAATATTTCAAGAAGGACTGCATGGGGTTCCTGGCTTTCAGCGGCAGCTCCTTATGTAATAGCACCTGTAGAAGTTATTATTGTACTTTATAAAAAAGAATGGAAAAAAACAAGTGGTAGTAAACAGTCTGATATAACAAAA
Organism: Candidatus Firestoneibacteriota bacterium; assembly: GCA_016212735.1. The sequence continues at coordinate 583 of JACRDZ010000253.1, forward strand.
AAAGAATTTATGGAATGGACTAATGGTGTATGGAATTTCAGTGGTGAGAGCAAAAAGAGAGTAGGTCATCCAGCTCCATTTCCTGTCGAACTACCTAGAAGATGCGTGAAACTTTTTAGTTTTGTTGGGGATACTATTCTTGATCCATTTTTAGGAAGTGGTTCAACGTTACTTGCGTGTCTAAAAAATGGAAGAAAAGGAATAGGAATTGATATTGATAAAAAATATTGTGAATTGGCAAAGTGCCGTCTTTTGGCTGAAGGGCAGATAAATCAGCTTAAACTTAATTTAGCTGCAGGAGGTATCTAATGCCAAAAAGTATTAGTGATTTAATAATGGAATATTTTTGTATGCATCCAAATCAAGATTTAAAACATGGTCCTATTGTAGATTGGGTGACTGAACAATATCTTAAGGACAATCCCGAACCTCCTCGAGATGTATGGAGAGGAATTCGTAAACTTCATCAAGAAGGGAAGTTAATTAAAGTTAAAAAGGGTGTTCATCGTTATGATCCAAATTATGGAAAAAAAGTTGAATTATTTGATTTTTCTTCAACAGTTAAAAAAGCAATTTTTAAAAGAGATAGTTATAAATGCGTCATTTGCGGCAGAGGAATAAAAAATGGTGTTGAATTACACGTAGATCATATAAAGCCGAAAGATTTAGGGGGAAAAGCTACTATAGAAAATGGACAAACCTTATGTTCACAACATAATTTCATTAAGAAGAACTTGAAGCAAACAGAAACAGGTAAAAAGATGTTTATCCGTTTGTATGAATTAGCGAAAAGTGAAAACAGTAAAGAGTTAATGAAATTTTCTGCTGATGTTTTAGAAACTTACGAAAAACATAACATTAATGGACATATTGTTTGGAAAAAATAAAATATGTTGAGAATGATTTAATGGCTGTATAGAGACAGATAATATCTTTTCCTGATTATTAGAAAATGTTTTTTATTGCATTTGTTTTTCTGCTGCTACCCATTTCCCATCACGAACTACATTTACAAATGCAGGTTTTTTACAATCACCATTTTTATCAAAAAAAGTAACACCAGTTATTCCTTTATAAGAATTTTCTTTACTGTTTATATTTTTTAAATAATTTTTTATTTTTTCCCTGTCAGCGCCAACTGCTTCAATAGCTTTTAAAGCAATACCAAGAGCATCGTATGAATTTACAGCTATCCAATCAGCTTCTTTCCCATACTTTTTAAGAAAAGTTTTAGCAAATTTATCTGCCTCAGCATCTTTCCCAGGTTGAAAAGTATATGGACAGCTTGCTAAAGCACCTTCAGCAGCCTTTTTCCCTGCAACTTCAATATAACCTGGAGATCCCATTCCATCTGCACCTAAAATAGGGATATTCATGTTTAATTTTTTTATTGTCTGGTTTGCAATTAAACCTGCTTCATTATAGATACCTGCAATAAATAAAGATTTTGTGTTTAATGATTTGAATTTTGTAATCTGTGGAGTAAAATCTGTTATATCTTTCGTATAAGCTTCAATTCCCTGTATATTTAATCCTATTTTTTTTGCTTCATTTACAAACGCATCTTTTAATCCTATTCCATAATCATCATTATCATAAAAAACAGCTACTTTATTTATGTTGAGAATATTTTTTACATACTGTGCCATAAATTCACCCTGATAATCGTCTCTGTAAACGTTTCTGAACATATAATCACTACCTATGCAAACAGCTATATTAGTAGAACAAGGAGAAATTGCAGGCAATTTCATCATTTTATAAATTGGTTTTGCTGCTAAAGTACTTGAACTGCAAAAATGGCCTATAACAATAACAATACTTTTGTCAGATGCAAATTTTTGTCCAACTGCAGCTGCTTCTTTGGGATCGCACATATCGTCACCAAATATGAGTTCAATTTTCTTTCCGTTAATTCCACCTTTGGCGTTTATTTCGTCAGCTTTTAATTGTACTCCAGCTTTCAGCATTTCTCCATAAACTGCTGCAGAACCTGAGAACGGGCCAGCAACGCCAATTCTAATAATATTTTGAGCAAATAATAAACTTGAAGAAATTAAAAGAAATAATATTGTTAAAAGCAGTAAAATAATTTTTTTCATAAAATCCTTTCTTGATTTATTATAATATTGTTGCATAATAATAAATTATAACTAAAATAAAATCAATAAGTTTTTTATAAAATTAATTTTAAAATAGGTCGTAAAAAGAAAAAGAAGGTTAGATATGAAAATATTAAAAATAGTATTTTTAATTATATTATTTACTGTCATATCTCACGCATTAGAAATAAAAAATATACAATCATTAAAAAAATACTATGATACATCTAATTGGAATACCTATTATGATTCAAAATATGATTTTATTATAAAGTATCCCGGAGAATTTAAAGTACTCATTCGAAATATAGATGAATTTCATATAGAAGATATTGTTATGGTCTTTGATATTGTTAATAATTCAGCGTATGAGGAAATTATACTTAGATTTATGATATTTAAACCTCTTGCAGGATCATATGATACATATCTTAAAAGTGAAGAATATTTAAAAAAAGTTTGTTCAAAATATAATGAATTCGAGCTTGGTAACAGAAAAGCCGTTAATTGCTGTTTTTGTGCTGAAGGATCTCCGTGTCAATGGCGTATATATATTTATGGAGATAGCATATTAGAAATATTTACACCAATCAATTTAGAAAGCGTTAAAGAAGGGCCTCAGGATGGAGTTTATCCAATATTATCTATAATTAATTCATTAAATAAAGTAAATAAAATACCTGAAAATGTTTCTTTTTTAATTAAACAGCAAATAAGAAAAATCCGAATGCTTAAACAAAAAATTGATATAATGATATATATGAAAAATATATATACAAAAAAGAGATATTCTGTACACGACCATCCTGGACCATCAATAAAATTAATGCAGTTATATGAAATTGCAAATAATAAAATAAATGAAGGTCTTTCTGAATTAATAATTGAGCACAACAAAGAAATTTATATTCTTAATAAAATGTTAATGGATGAATCTAATAAAATTCCGATATGGGCTTATCAGTTTATTTCTATTCAAGAAATTAAAAACGAAGAAAATGATAGTTTCGATAAAAGCCTGGTAAATAGTAAAAGTATTGAAGAAATAGAAATTGAAATAAATGAATTGGAAAATAAAGAAAATTGCAATGGATGTTCTGATAATATTAAATTTATTAAAAAAAAGAAATATTTATGGAAAAATAAGTTCTGGATAGATGTCTCTTGTTTAGAAAATGAAGAAACAATAGATATTAAGTTTGCAAGTAAAGAATATTATGATTTATTAAAAAATAATCCAGAATTAGAAGAATATTTATCTGTTGGTAGAAATGAAATTAATAATTATAAAGAAAAGAATTATAAAATAAATGTGGAATTTGATTCACGTGTTATTGATAAATAAAATAAAGATAAGTGAGACTATATCAAAGGA
>JACRDZ010000023.1 GCA_016212735.1 Candidatus Firestoneibacteriota bacterium
TCGTTCGTTGTGATGATCTCCTTTTGGGAAAAGAGATTATCACAAATTTGATTTCTATTTTTAAAAGATTAACATTTTAGTTTAGTAATAACTATTAACATTTTAATATGGTAACATCAGAATTGTGAATTTAGTTGACTTAGATAAAAAAGAAGACTAATATATTAGTATTAGTATGGCAAGACCATATCGATTGTTAGGAGAAAATTGTTTCTATCATATAACAAGCAGGGGGAATGAACGCAAAAATATATTTTTATACGATTCCGATTATAAAAAATTCATGGAGTATCTATTAAAAGCAAAAGAGAAATATCAATTTCATCTTTATGGGTATGTTTTGATATCCAACCATTATCACCTCCTGATCGAAACTCTTAAACCAAACCTGCCACAAGCAATACATTCTATCAATAGTTCATATACAACTTACTTTAATCTAAAACATAAAAAATGCGGGCACGTTTTTCAGGGAAGATATAAGTCTCTGGTAGTGGATAAAGATAACTACTTCCTGGAATTAACCAGATATATTCATCTGAATCCCGTAAGAGCAAAAATAGTAGATACACCGGATAAATATATATGGTCCAGTTATAACGGATATATCAATAAAAAAGGCGATGGAATAATTGACAAAAAAGAAGTAGCAAATAATATTGAAATGACTGTATCTAGTTATAAGAGCTTTGTTTTAGAAGCTATAGGCAAAAAAGAAGATCTATTTAAGGATTTATATGCAGGATTTATATTAGGTGGAGCAAAATTCATTAAAGATAAGTTAAAAGATTTAAAACATCAAGTGGAAGATGGAGAATACTCATACAAAAAGTTCTTATTAGATGACATAAAAGAAAATGAAATAGTGAATGCTGTAGCAAAAAAGTACAAAAAAATCCCGGAAGAGATATATAATAGAAAAAGACGTCCTTGTTTAGAGAAAAAAATAGCTATTTATCTAATGAAAAGACTAACGAATTTACCTAATAAAGATATAGGAAAACTATTTATCATAAGTTATTCTGCAGTTAGCAAAGCATCGAGTTGGGTTGAGAAAGAGATGAACGAAAATAAAAGATTTAATAAAGAAATAGGGGAATTACTTTCACATTTCAAGGGCTGACCCCTTTTCTTTGACTTTTTGAATTAAAAATACCGTGAGGATATTTCTGTCTAAATTTTATGATTGACTTTTATTATAGTATTGTCCCAAAGTTTTGCACAATTTTATATCCAACTTCAAACATTATCAATCAGTTTTCCTGGAAGGGGACTTTTTGAATATACTTATTGAAAAAATCAGAATATTGTGTAAAATTAATAGTATAATTATAAATTTTATTTAAATATAAAACCAGATCGCCATTTTTATAAAATATTTTTCAGGTTTTATTCTAGAAAATGTGTTAAATGAGACTGTAATTTTCAATATTGGACAGTTTGCTGAATCAGCAAGCAATTCAGCTAAAACGTCAATAGGAGATAAAAATGAGCAGTGATTTTATCAGAACGATTATAAGCATATTGATAACCAACGGGATTGTTATAACCGCTATGATAATCATATACAAGCACATAATTCTGAATCAATTAAAAAAAGACCTTAAGGAATATAAAACTGAGCTAAAAAAACAGGTAGAGCAAAATTTATTTGTAGAAAATGCCAGATTGGAAAAAGTTCTTGATAAATACAAGAGTGAATTAAAAGAACAGATGGACCAGAATTTAATTAAAGAAAATAATAGATTCGGAAAAGTTCTGGATAAAGAAAAAGCCATGTTAGGCCTGATTAATGAATTATATAGTTATAATATGAAAAACGCTGAAGAGCTGTTAACCATTATCGATAAATCACACAACATCGCGACATTAGATATACTGGTTAATAAAAGACATTTCAATGAATTCGAATCAGATCTTTCCGTATGTGTGTTTAATTTAGAAAATAAACTCAGTTATTTCCAGCCTTATATTCCTGAAAGTTTATATAATGATATTAATAAATTCAGAGAAAAAATTCAAATCTTTCTAAAGGATTATCATAATATAGAAGAGCATGAAAAAGAATATTTTTCTGACGAAAAAAGAAAAGATTTAAAATTAGAAATTTCTGAATTGCATAATGTGGCAAAAAAATCCATCAAAGATTGGATAGTTGGCAGTAAATCATTTAAAAATACTCATGCTGAAACATAAACGGTTTTTTGAGGGATTTGAGGGACGTTGTATCCCGAGTTTACTAACTATTAACTAAAAAATAAAAACAAACAGAATAAGAGGGCCGTGTACCATACGATACACGGCAGGCAATGTACCATTCGTTACATGGCAAAACCCCTGCATCAATATTCCCGCCTTTCACATTTCATGTCTATTTCGGATGTTTCAAATTGACAAGATGGGTTAATTTGATATACTGACTAACGGCAAATATCGGTTTAGATGTTTTGCCCGATATTATTATCAAGTGAAATTGTGAAATTGTGAAATTGGGGTCAGTCCTTGAATTGTGAATTTAGTAAAAA
>JACRDZ010000254.1 GCA_016212735.1 Candidatus Firestoneibacteriota bacterium
GATGTATTGCCATATTTATCAATATTTACAAAAACTTTATCCTGACTGAATTTTAATCTTTTTGTCAAAGCATCAATAATTCTTATATTTGCCTGATGTGGTACAACGAAATCAACCTGTTCAGGTTTTAAATGCGCTTTTGCTAAAACTTTACGAGTTGTTTTAACAAGTGAATTAACAGCAAATCTAAAAACTTCATTCCCTTTCATTTTAATAAAAGGTAATCTTTCATCAATTATTTTATGTGAAATTGGATAACGAGATCCTCCTCCAGGTACCATTAAAAGCTCAGCTGTATTTCCATCTGATTCAAGATCTATTGCAAGAATACCTTCTCCCTGATGGGTTGGCTCCAGAATAACAGCTCCAGCTCCATCACCGAATAATACACATGTATTTCTATCTGTCCAATCCACAATTCTGGAATATACTTCTGCTCCAATAACAAGAACAGTATTATACATACCGCTTGTTATAAACTGATAACCAACAGAAAGTGCATATATAAATCCACTGCATGCAGCACTTACATCAAAAGCAGCAGCATTGCGAGCTTGAATACCTCGCTGAACAAAACATGCAGTTGATGGAAAAATCATATCCGGTGTTGTACTGGCAACAATAATTAAATCTACTTCCTCAGGTGTTTTATGAGCATTTTTTAAAGCTTTTTTAGAAGCTTCAATTGCCAGGTCTGAAGAAGCCATATCTGCATCCGCTATCCGACGCTCAGATATCCCTGTCCGTGTTTTAATCCATTCATCCGAAGTTTCAACCATTTTTTCCAGATCATGATTGGTTAATATTCGTTTAGGAATAAAGGAACCTGTTCCTGAAATTTTTACTCCTCTAAGCAACCCATTTTCTCCTCATATAATTTAAAATTCTCACTTATGTGTTCATTCGCTTTTTGCTCAGCAAATTTATGCGCAACGCGAATACCATTTTTTATAGCTTTAGGAGATGAAGATCCGTGGCATATAATACATAAGCCTTTCAACCCTAATAATGGAGCTCCGCCATATTCGGAGTAATCCACTCGTCTTTTAAACTTATTAAACGCAGGTGAAAGAAGCAGTGATCCAAATTTAGAAAGAATTCCGCTTGTCAGTTCTTTTTTTAGCAAAGTCATAATCATTTCTGCAAGACCTTCACCAAACTTTAATATACTGTTCCCTGTAAAACCGTCACATATTACTACATCTGCACCCCCATTTACAATATCTCTGCCTTCAACATTGCCTACAAAATTAAGAGGAGCATTTTTTATCAACTCATAAGCCTGTTTTACAAGTTCATTCCCTTTAGATTCTTCTTCTCCAATACTTAATAGTCCTACTTTTGGATCTTTTTTACCAATTACATAACGAGCATAAACATCTCCCATAATAGCGAATTCCAATAAGTGTTTGGGTTTACAATCCATATTAGCTCCCGCGTCCATTATAATTGATTGTTCTCCCTTAATTGTCGGCATTGGAGCAGCTATAGCAGGACGCGATATATTAGGCAATCTGCCCATTCCCATTATAGAGAACGCCATTACTGCACCTGTACTTCCTGCAGAAACCACAGCAACAGCTTTTTTCTCTTTAACTAAATTTACGGCTATAGCAATAGAAGAATCCTTTTTGCGCAAAGCCTTTGTAGGTAATTCTTTCATTTCTATAACTTCATTAGCATGTTCAATTTCTATAGGTAATCCTGTAATTTTATATTTTTTTAATTCTCTTGTTATTTTATCCTTATCTCCAACAAGAATTACAGGTATATTATACTGACGGCATGCTTCTATGGCTCCCTGAACCTCTACAAAAGGAGCATTATCGCCACCCATAGCATCTACTGCAATTTTATATTTCATATGCTTTTCACCTGATTATTCAATCAACAATTTCTTTTTTACTGATTACTATTTACTTATTCTTTTCTGCTCCAGCTTTTTCTTCTTTAAAAATTTCCCTACCGCTATAATTCCCGCAGTTAGGACATACGTGATGCTGAAGTATTTTTTCTTTACATTGAGGACATGTTGTTAATGCAGGAACAGAAAGCTTTTTGTGCATATTCCTGATTTTTTTTCTGGATCTTGAGACCTTTTTCTTTGGTACTGCCATTATATAAAACTCCTTTCTTTATAATTTTCAGTTAATGCTTCTTTTACTGTTTCTGATTACTTTAAATTAAGCCTGATAAATCAGGCAACTACAAAAATTTCGATGTAGTTGCTCGATTTATCGAGCGTTTCAAATTCCAGTACTTCCAGTTAAATATTCATCTATTGAATGTGCTGCGATTTTACCTGCACCCATAGCTTTTATTACTGTTGCAGCTCCTGTTGCCACATCTCCACCAGCATATACTCCGGATATGCTTGTTTTACCAGTAATTTCATCAATTACAATATTACCATGTTTACCTATATTTAATTCTTTTGTAGTTTGAGGAATAAGCGGATTTGGCCCCTGGCCTATAGCTACTATTACAGTATCCAGTTGAATAGAAAATTCTGAATCAGGTATTGGAACTGGACGTCTTCTCCCTGAAGTATCAGGTTCACCTAATTCCATTCTATTGCATTTTAGCTCTTTAACATTCCCTTCATTATCCCCAATAATACCTATTGGATTAGTTAAAAAAGTAAATTTAATACCTTCCTCATGTGCATGTTCTACTTCTTCTTTTCTTGCAGGGAGTTCTTCACCTGAACGACGATATATAATATGTACTTCCTCTGCTCCAAGACGTTTTGCCACTCTGGCTGAATCCATAGCAACATTTCCGCCGCCCATAACTCCTACTCGTTTCCCCAGATAGACAGGTGTATCATACTCTGGAAATTTATAAGCTTTCATTAAATTTACTCTTGTTAAAAATTCATTTGCAGAATAAACACCATTTAAATTTTCTCCTGGAATTTTTAAAAAATATGGCAATCCAGCACCAGATCCAATGAAAACTGCCTGAAATTCCTTCATAATATCCTGAATACTTAATACACGGCCGATTATCATATTATATTCAATTTTAACTCCAAGACGTTCTATATATTTTACTTCACGATCAAGGATGGCTTTTGGCAGACGGAATTCCGGGATGCCATATCTTAAAACTCCGCCTGAATCATGAAGAGATTCAAATATTTTGACTTCATACCCAAATTTTGCCAGATCAGCAGCACATGTTAATCCTGCAGGCCCGGCTCCTATTACTGCAATTTTTTTATTTTTATTCTCATTAATTTTAATATTTTCTTTTCCGGATAAATAAAGCGCTTCATAATCTGCTGCAAAACGTTCCAGACGTCCTATTGCAACAGAATCTCCTTTTTTACCAAGAGTGCAAAAACTTTCGCATTGAGTTTCCTGAGGACAAACTCTTCCGCAAATAGCAGGAAGATTGATTTTTTCTTTTATCTTTTTTATAGCTTCCTCATAATTCCCCTGAACAATAAAATTAATAAAAACCGGTATATCTATTTCAACAGGACATCCTTTTCTGCATGGAACAGTGCGACATTGAATACATCGACCTGCTTCACGGCGTGCAGTTTCTTCATCATAGCCTAATGCAACTTCATCAAAATTCTGTGCACGTTCAATAGGATCCTGCTGCGGCATTTTTTCTCTTTTATAGTTTATTACTTTTTTTACACTAATTTCACTTTTACTATTTTTATTATCTTCATTATCACTGTTTATCGGCATAGACAATTTCTCCTGTTGCGAAATATTTCTAAAGACTGTTTCTCTTGAGGTATAAATCTCCGCATACGAGAACTCAATTCTTTAAAATCCACCTGATGCCCGTCAAAATCAGGACCTTCTACACATGTAAATTTTATTTCATTTCCTACTGTAACCCTGCAGCATCCGCACATACCAGTACCATCTACCATTATTGAATTTAAACTTACAACAGTTGGAATATTATATGGTCGTGTTACTTCTGATACAACTCTCATCATAGGAATTGGTCCTATAGCTATTACTTTATCTATTTTTTCTTTTTCTTCTATTAAACGTTTTAGAATATCAGAAACAAATCCATGATGCCCGTAAGATCCATCATCTGTAGTAATATAGAGCTTATTGCTTACTCTATGTATTTCATCCTCCCAAAACAGTATATTTTTACTCCTTGCCCCTATTATTGAAATTACTTCATTTCCTGCATTATTTAATGCGCGTGCCTGAGGAAAAAGAGGTGCAACACCAACTCCACCTCCAATACATACAACTTCTCCATACTTTTTTATATGAATAGGGACACCAAGAGGTCCAAGAAAATCTTTTATACTGTCACCAGCATTCATATTACCAAGCTGAGTTGTTGTTTTACCTACTTCTTGAAATATTACAGTTATAGTACCATTATTTGCATCAAAATCAGCAATAGTAAGCGGGATCCTTTCTCCAAACTCATCTATTCTTAGAATTACAAATTGTCCAGGTTCTGCTTTATATGCTACGTTTGGAGCTAATATTTTCATTAGTTTAATACTTGGTGATAAAACATCTTTTTGTAATATTTTATACATATATTATTTTGTTTTGGCTGTCTGCCACTCCTTTTATTGCTAATAATTTAAATATTTATAAATTAAGCTCGATAAACTTGTACTCA
>JACRDZ010000251.1 GCA_016212735.1 Candidatus Firestoneibacteriota bacterium
CCATCTTTAACTAATTTTATAAAAACTTTTATACAAAATTATAATAATATTTCAACTTTTGATAATCAACCGGATATCCCAAGAATAATAATTACACGAGGAGATGCTAATGCCATATCTGGATCAATAAATATTTCCGGAATAGATTGGAAAGGACAATATGTTACAGAAACAATATCTATAACTGGAGGAGAAGTTACTAATTATGGAAATGTTGCATTTATGAAAGTTTTATTAGCCAATGGATATAACGCTTCTCCGGGAAATTTATCATTAGGTATTGGAAATAAAATTGGTTTATTGAAACAAGCAATAGGGTGCGATTTAATAAATCCAGTTATAAAAGTTAAAAAAAATCAGACTGATATTAATGTTCCAGCTTATGATTTTGTTTATAATACAATTAACCTGGATTCAATTGCAAATGGTGATAGTTTTTCTATTTTGTATTTATAATAAGGAAATTAATATGAAAATACTTTGTTTAAATGCACCTTTTAAAACCGAATACGGTCGTTTTTCAAGAACGTCGCGTAGCCCTTCAATTACAAAAAGTGGAACACTTTATTATCCAATTTGGCTTTGTTATGCAGCCGGAGTAATTGAGGAAGCAGGTTTTGATATTAAAATTATAGATAGTTGTGCGTATTCATTTGATTTAAATAAAACATTAGAACTGATAAAAGAATACAAACCGAATATCGCAATATTGGACACCAGTACTCCAAGTATATATGAGGATGTAAAAACCGGAGTAGCAATAAAAAAAATATTTCCAGATTGTTTTGTTGCTTTAATGGGAACACATCCTACTGCTTTACCTGAAGAAACCTTGAAATTTGACAAAAATATTGATGCTATTATTATTGGAGAAGCAGATTATATAGCAAAGGAACTTGTTGAAAAAATATCTAAAACAGATCTACATAAATTACAAATTGATAATGAATATAGAGATAATATATTAAACTCAATCGATGGAATTGCTTATAGAACCGGCGAAAAAATTATAGTTAATAAAAGAAGAGAATTTGTTCAAGATTTAGACAAACTTCCTTTTATAAGTAAAGTATACAAAAAACATCTTGATATTAAAAAATATTTTTTTGCTGCAAGTGACTACCCTGAAATTCAGATAATGACAGCACGAGGTTGTGTGGCAAGATGTACTTTTTGTGTTTATCCTCAAACTATTCATGGATTCAAATATCGAATGCGTTCACCAAAAAATATTGCAGATGAATTTGAATGGATAGTTCAGAATTTACCTGAAGTAAGAGAAATTGGTATTGAAGATGATACTTTTGCTGGCAGTCATAAAAGAGTTGTTGAATTTTGTCAGGAAATATTAAAAAGAAAAATTAAAATAAAGTGGTATTGCAATGTCAGAGTAGATTTAAATTATGACACAATGGTATGGATGAAAAAAGCAGGTTGTGCGCTTGTGACTGTTGGATATGAAAGTGCAAATAAAAAAATACTTGAAAATATAAATAAAAGAACTACGCCTGAAATGATAATTGAATTTTCACAAAATACTCGAAAAGCAGGTCTTCTTGTGCATGGATGTTTTATGGCTGGAAATAGGGGAGAGACAAGGGAAACTCTTAAAGAAAGTTTTGACTTGGCTTTAAAAATAATGGATGATACAATGCAATTTTTCCCTTTAATGGTATATCCCGGGACAGAGGATTACAAATGGGCAAAAGAAAACGGATTTCTTACGGTGAAAGATTATTCCGATTATCTGACTCCGGAAGGTTTGCATAATAGTTGCATCAGATTGAATGATATAACTGATAAAGAACTTGTTTCCTGGTGCAATGATGCAAGGAAGGCATACTATTTACGACCTAAATATATTGCGTATAAAGGTTTGCAGGTTTTAAAAAATCCTTCGGAATTCAGACGCACGTTTAAGACATTTAAAAGATTTATAAAGTTTCTTTTTTAGATTAACAGGAGAAAAAATGCAATTTGATAAAGAGCTATTAATACAACTTTATTATAAAATGCTGCAGATAAGGTTTTTTGAGGAAAAAATTGAATTTGGTTTTTCACGCAATCAAATTTTTGGGACAACACATCTATGTATAGGTCAGGAAGCTGTCCCCGCAGGAGTATGTTTAAATTTAACTGATGAAGACTATGTTGTCAGTACGCATAGAGGGCATGGGCATGCTTTAGCTAAAGGACTTGATTCTAAAAAAATGATGGCTGAAATAATGGGAAAAGTAACAGGCTATTGTAAAGGGAAAGGCGGAACACAACACATAGCGTGTATTGAAAAAGGTTTTTTAGGTACAAATGGAATAACTGGTGGTGGCATACCATTTGCCGCAGGTGCTGCATTTACAATAAAATATAAAAAAAGAAAAAATGTATCTGTATGTTTTTTTGGTGATGGTGCTACTAATCAAGGAACATTTCATGAAACGTTAAATATGGCGTCAATGTGGAATCTACCTGTTGTTTTTATTTGTGAAAATAATTTATATGCAATGTCAACCCCTGTAAATAAAACAATTAAGACAGAAACAATAGCCGAAAGAGCAAAATCTTTTGGTATTAAAGGTATAAAATTAAATGGTATGGATGTTCTTGAAATTTATAAAAATTCTAAAGAAATTATAGAGGAAGTTAAAAATAATCATAAACCTATTTTTTTGGAATTTGAAACTTATCGATTTAAAGGGCATTCAAAAAGTGATC
>JACRDZ010000252.1 GCA_016212735.1 Candidatus Firestoneibacteriota bacterium
ATTATTTCCGCAGATTTCATCTGAGGATAAAACCTATTGTCAGGAAATCTCTAAAAAAGAAGCTATACAAAAAATAATTCCTATGGCAATTACATGCAGTTGGAAAAAACAGAGAACTAAAGAACATTTTGAAATTTTAAATGATATTGTAAACAAATGTTCATGTTATCAGTTTTTTTTCAGAGAAAACATAGAAGAAATACCAATGGTTCTTAAAAATATTTTAACTTCAGTTTAGAAAATCATATAATGTTTCCCTTCTTATTTAATTATCGTCATAGTCCTTTGCTTTTTTCCCTTGGAAATTTCTACTTGATTAATAAAGATTTTTAATTTAAAATAAAATTTTATGTTTAAATTGCATCATAATCTTGTATTATGATATAATCAACTAGTTTTTTATTCTAAATAAATTATATTATAGAATTTATAGAAAGGTATTAGAATGCTAAAAAATTTAGATTATCAGAAAAAAAAATATATTCTTGCTATTCTTGTGTTTTTAATTGCATTTGCAGTATATTTAAAAACCCTTTCTCCTACTATAGGATTTGAAGACAGCGGCGAGTTTGTTACTATAAGTTATGTGCTGGGAGATGCGCATCCTCCTGGATATCCATTATATACTTTAATTGGTAAACTAATTACTCTTTTACCTATCTCAAGCATAGCGTTCAGAGTAATTACACTTTCTGCTTATTGTGGTGCTGGATGTGCGGTATTAATATATTTTATTATACTTTTACTTCTTGAGAACTCAGGTTCACGAACTTCTGTGTTAGCAAGTGCTACTGCTGCTCTTTGCTTTGCTTTTTCAAGTGTACTCTGGGATCTTTCCATCATTGATGAAGTTTATTCAATGAGCACATTTTTCATGCTCTTTCAAATATTCATGCTGCTTAAATGGGAAAAAAGTCTTAAAGAACCATACAATAATATTTATGAAAAATACAGTATAAAACGAATGGGATATCTTTACGCTTTTTCTATGCTTTATGGAATTTCTTTTGGAGTACATCATGTAGCTCTGCTTATTATGCCGGCATTTTTTTATTTTATTCTTATCAACGATCACAAAATTCTTCTTGATCCAACATCTTCCGATAATGCAATGGTAACATTGAAAAATGCTCTTGTATTGGTTTTTATGTGGTGTCTGGGATTTCTTATTTATTTCTATCTCCCTGTAAGATCGGTCAATAATCCAACTATTGATTGGGGAGATCCTGAAAATATAGCGGGTTTTATAGATGTTTTTATGCGAAGACAATATGGGGGTGTTTCCGGGCTATTATCCACATTCCCTCAAATTGTTAAAAAAATACCTTTTTTTGATTTAATAGATCAGTATTCCCCTATTCTTGTAATACCTGTACTATTTGGGATATGGAAATCCTTTAAACTCAATATTAAACATTTTGTATTTATATCTTGTTTTTTCTTTTCTTATAGTATTGGTTTTCTGATTCTTATTGATCCTCCTATTCCTTATGAATTACCTCTTTTACTGCAGACATTCTATATCCCTGTTCATTTAATATTAGCTATATGGATGGGTTTTGGATTTACTTATGCAATGGATTTAATTGCAGAACTTATTGAAAGTAAAAATACTTTAAAAAAAGCTGTAGCTTTTGCACTTACAATAGGGATACTTCTTTTACCGATTCTGCCATTTACTTATGGATTAGAGACACATGATATGGCAAAACACTATTTTGCATATGATTATGCCGCCAATATGCTTCGTTCAACAGAAAGAGACGGTGTTATTTTTACTTTTCTTGCACAGGATACTTTCCCATTATGGTATCTGACGCATGTTGAAGGAAGACGAAAAGATGTTGTTGTTGTTCACCAGCGTTTATTATCTTTGCCATGGCACAGTAAACAGGTAAAAAATAATTGTCCTGATTTTTTTGTTGAGTATCCAAAACTGGATGGTTATAATGCGCATAATTTAATGATGATTTCAGATATAGCAACCCAGACTATTATAATGAAAAATCCCACGAGACCTATATATTTCACAAATTTCCGTACACAAAACGAAACTAAAAGATATCCTTTAAAAGAAACTGGACTTATTGCTCAAATTTCTTCCGCATCTACTCCTCCAAGAATTGTAGGCAGAGATATATTTCATAATTATGTATATAGACATCTTTTCCGGGACGGAGAAGTTACAAAAGACAATCGTGTACGCGAAATCACTTCTATTTATGTTTATGGACATCAGTTTGAATGTGCAGTTTATCTTGATTATCGTAAGCTTGTTTATCGTGCTGTATCTTTGTTAAAACAGGGAATGATGATGGAACCGGGAAATCCATATTTATATAGAAACCTTGCAGAAGCATACAGGGTTTTAGGTATGAGACCTGCTGCAATAAACATTTTAAAAGAATATCTTAAAATTGATAATACAAGTAAAGAAGCAGAAATAACAAAAAATATGCTCTACCAGATTACAGGTGGATAATGAATAAAAAAGCAATTGCTCTTTTATCTGGAGGTATAGACAGCACTTTAGCGATAAGAGTATTAAAAGACCAGGGAATTGAAATAGAAGCAATAAATTTTATTTCACCTTTCTGTACCTGTGACCGCAAAGGTGGTTGTAAACATGAGGCAAATAATATAAGTGAACTATTGGGTATTCCTCTTAAAGTCTTTGCCACAGGGAAAGAATATATTGATATAATAAAACATCCAAAATTTGGATATGGTAAAAATCTAAATCCCTGTATAGACTGCCGAATTTTCATGCTTAATAAAGCAAAAAAATATATGATAGAATGTAATGCTCAATTCCTGGTAACAGGAGAAGTACTGGGGCAAAGACCCAAATCACAGCGCAGAGACGCCCTGCATCTTATTGAACGTGAAACAGGTTTAAAAGGACTTATATTACGTCCTTTGTCTGCAAAACTTTTACCACCAACGATTCCTGAAGAAAAAGGTATTGTTGACCGTAAAAAACTTCTAAGCATAAAAGGCAGAAGTCGTAAAGAACAATTTAGTCTTGCAAAAAAATATAAGCTTGATGAGTATTTATGTACAGGCGGCGGATGTCTTTTAACTGACAAACATTTTGTTGTAAAAGTCAAAGATCTTTTCAAATATAAAGAAGATTCGTCAAGAAATCTTTTACTTCTACGCATCGGACGGCATTTCCGTTCTTCATCCGGACAAAAAATAATTGTAGGGAAAGATAAAGAAGATAATCTTCGTCTGGAAAAACTTGCAGCAAAGGAAGATACAATTTTTAATCTGGTTGATCAACCAGGTCCGCTTATCCTTGTCCCTGAAGGCGGGGATAAAACAACATATGAAGAAGCTCGCGGATTATGCATTTATTTTTCCAAAGCAAAAACAGATATGGATGTTATGTGTAAGTACAAGGATTTAAATGAAATTAAAAAATCTCATAGACTTACAGAAGAAAAGATTAAAGAGTTAGAATTAAAAGCTTAGATTTTATTACAAAAAGGGTTGTCCAATTATGGTGCAGGGCAATGGCATTGACACTAATTTTAATGTCCGTTCAAACAATAGACAACAACTGTAAACTGTAAAATGGATAATGAAAAATTTAAAATTAGTTCTGTGATTAAGGCAGTAAAAACCGATTTTATGTTATTTTTGTCTTATCATTTTAAATTTTACATTTTACAGTACCCATTTTACAGTTTTTGCAATCTTTTTACAATAGCTTAACACTTACTTTTTAAGAAACGCTAGAAACCGTTCTTTAAAGGTACTCTTTATAGGGTAAAAAGCCTATTTTTAATTTAGTGTCAGCGTCAATTATGGTGCCGGGGACGGGACTTGAACCCGTACAGGTTACCCTATACGCCCCTCAAACGTACGTGTCTGCCAATTCCACCACCCCGGCAATTATTATAATGGAAGATAATTATAATAGAAGATTTTTCAGATGTCAAAAGGAAATTTACAGAAATTATTCTTCTAAAAATCCTTTAAGCTTTTTACTGCGTGTAGGATGCCGAAGTTTACGTAAGGCTTTTACTTCTATCTGACGTATGCGCTCTCTTGTTACATTAAATGTAGTACCAACTTCTTCTAATGTTCTCGGATACCCGTCTCCTATACCAAACCGCAGACGTAAGACTCTTTCTTCTCTTTCAGTCAAAGTTCCCAATACATTTCGGAGCTGTTCCTGCAGCATAAGAAAAGTAGCTGCTTTAGCAGGTGAAATTGCACCTTTATCCTCAATAAAATCGCCAAGATGGCTATCCTCTTCCTCTCCAATAGGTGTTTCAAGCGAAATAGGTTCCTGTGATATTTTCAAAATCTTTCTTACACGTTCTATTGATAAATTAATTCGTTCTGCAATTTCTTCCGGTGTCGGTTCTCTTCCATATTCCTGAACTAATTGCCTTGATACTCTTGATAACTTATTAATTGTTTCTATCATATGAACAGGAATACGTATAGTACGAGCCTGGTCTGCTATTGATCTTGTAATAGACTGCCGTATCCACCATGTAGCATAAGTACTGAATTTATATCCGCGTTTATATTCAAATTTTTCAACTGCTTTCATAAGACCGATATTACCTTCCTGAATTAAGTCCAGAAAATGCAGTCCTCTATTCATATATTTCTTTGCGATACTAATGACCAATCTTAGATTAGCCTCAACTAAGGCCATCTTAGCCCTATAAGCAATAGTTTCTTCTTTCTCAATCATTTTAATAATCTGGCAGAGAACACTTCCTGCCATACCAGTTTCAGCTTCAACAGACTTTATTTTCTTCTGATAATTCGATATTTTTTTTACAAAATCTTCTAATTCTTCATATGAATATTTCTTGTGATGAATTTCTATTTTTTTTGTTTTAGAATTTCGAATTATTACTTTCAATTTTTCTATAGAAATCACTTTAAACATCAAAAGAATCTGATTTATTGCGTCATTATTTTTTTCATAATATTGAGAAATATTTCTAAGTTTACCAATTATCTTTTCAAATTCTCTTTTGTTAAGATTTATCTTAACTATTTGTTCAAATAACTCATTTTCTTTTCGTTTACGCAGTTTTTGAACCTTATGTGTCTTTTTTTGCAGACCGGGCTTTGCAAGATATTCACTTATATCATATATATTTTTAGTTATTCTTTTTAATCTTGTAATTTCTTCTTTCTCTTCATGAGGAGTCAATACTTCCCTGAAATCCGTATCTATGATGTCTCCTACTCTAATATTTCCTTTTTTAAGACGTGCATCCAGACTAAGTATTTCCTTTATCATGAATGGGGTATTTATTATTGCGGTTCTAATTTTATTCTCAGAAGTTTCTATTTCCATTGCTAATTTTACTTCTGTTTCACGTGTTAAAAGCGGGACTCTTCCCATTTCACGCAAATACATACGCACAGGGTCATTCACTTTTACATCTTTAGGGATAGCTATAGCGAGATCAATAGGCTCCTCTGGTTCTGCCTTGCCTGCTTCTTCAATAACTTTAGCATCACTTTCTGAAATAGTATTGATATTCATTTCTTTCAGCATGATTAAAATATCATCAATCTGTTCAGGATAAAATACTTCGTTTGGTAGCAATCCGTTTAATTCCTTGTACGTAATGAAACCTTTCTCACGAGAAGCTTTAATAACATCTCCTATTACTTCTTTGGGTATACTATTTAATATTTTTTTCTTTGATGCATTTTTATTCATTTCTGTTTCTCCCTTTACACGGCAAAAACATCACTTAAACTCCGTATTAACTCCTGACTTTAAAACATTTATTTCGTGTAAAATCTGGGTTTTCCTTTCTTCTTTTCTTTCTTTTTCAGCATTTTTTAAATCCATAAGCAAAGTTTTGATCTTTTGTTTATTTTTTATATACCTTACTTTTTTTATACAATCATCAATAATCTGATCTGTTTTATCACCAAAATTATCAGGTTGTAATATTAATTCACTTATAAGTCTGGATATTTTATCATCCTCTAAATGATAAATAATATTTTTAATATCTGTTTCAGGATTAGTTTTTAAAAAAGTAAAAATATTTCTTATCCCCTCATCTGTAATTTCAAGAGCATCTATTTGCGATAATATTCGTGTAATAGTATCAGGATTCTTCAGTGCTATATGTAAAAGCAATTTTTCATGAGGGTAAGATATATCTTTTTCAATAATTTTTATTTTTTCATTTGCTCCTTTTTTTAATTCTCTATTTTGGCTTTTATCTGGTCTTTTCTTGTCTATTTCTGCTTTAATAATATTTTCTTCAATACCTATATATTCCGCCAGTTGTTTTATATATAGATGTTTCTGTATTGTACCGGCAGATTTATTTATTGTAGGGATGAGTTCTTCTGTTATTTTTATCTTCCCTTCAATAGTATTTTTATTATATTTACTTTCTGTTAAAAACAATTTAAATGTAAATAAATCTTTTGCTTCCTGAATTTTTAATAAAAAAGCTTCCTTCCCTTTATTAATTATAAAATTGTCCGGATCCATACCTTTTGGCAATAGTCCAATTTTAACCTGTAATCCATTTTCAAGCAATATATCCATACCTCTATCTGCAGCTTTAATCCCTGCAATATCAGGATCATAAGTAATTACTACTGTATCGGTTACTCTTTTAATAAGTTTAGCCTGAAGAAATGTTAACGCTGTTCCCAAACTGGCCACAACATTTTCAATCCCTGCCTGATGCGCCCCAATTGTATCCAGATACCCTTCAACCAGAATAATGTAATTACTCTGACGTGCAATATTTTTTGCAAAATTCAAACCGAAAAGGATACTGCTTTTATTATAAATTAACGATTCCGGAGAATTAATATATTTTGGCATATTGCTTTCTGTAATTATCCGTCCTCCAAAACCGGCTGTTTTACCATTATAATCTAATATTGGAAATACTATTCTACCTCTAAAACGGCAATAAAGATTTTCCTTTCCTGTTTGAGAACGGTTAATTATACCTAATTCTTCCAAAAAAGATAGCATAATTCCTTTTTTTTTACAAAAATCTAATAATTCATTAAGATTTAAAGGTACGTACCCGATACAAAATTTATCAATTATAGATTTACTTATTTTCCTCTGTACAAGATAATTATACGCTTTCTCCCCTTCCTCGTTAAATAATGTTTTATGAAAAAAATCAGCCAGAGTATGATTTATGTCATACAGTACTTCTTTTTTATCCAGAACTTGATTCCCAGCTTCTTTTTCCTTAAGAGATATTCCAAGTCTGTCAGCTAGTATTTTCACACTTTCAATAAAAGACACATTTTCATACTTCATTATAAACTTGAAAACATCGCCTCCTTCCCCGCAACCAAAGCAGTGGAATATCTGTTTTACCTGACTTACCATAAAAGACGGAGTTTTTTCATTATGAAAAGGACATAATCCTTTATAATTTGTACCACTGCGTTTTAACGGTATATAATCAGAAATAATTTCTATAATATCAGACCTATCTTTTATTTCTTCAATAGACCTTTCAGCAATACGCAAAGACACCTGGCTATACCTCCGTTATCTTATTTCAAATTTTTTATCTGTATATCTTCTTCCTGTGAGACATAAACACACGAATTATCTTTTTGCTTAATTTCTGATTCTGGTATTTTTTCCAGATTAGACGGAGAAACAATAAGTCTGATATTTTTAATATTAACTTTTATCGTACCTCTCTTTTCATCTTTTTCTATAACTTCACCCGTTTGATTAGAATCTAAAATTTTTATTCTATCTCCTATATTAATTTTTTCAAAATCAAGCCCCTGTTTTTTATATTCAACTCCTTCTGGTAAATCTTTTTTTACTTTATTATCAAATTCATCAACTATCTGATTAAAATTTCTGCTTATTTCAGAAAATGATGCTCTTTTTGATTTATCTGAAATCATGAAAATAGTATTTTGCAGCTTCTGTTTCATTTCTCTAACTGTTGATTTAAATTCTTTATGATATTTATTCTGATAATTATCTATTTCTTGCTGAAGTAAAGCCAGCTTTTCTTCATGCGTTTTTGTAATCAATGATAATCGTTCTCTTTCTTTTTCAAGCTTATTTTTTTCATCTTCCAGAGCATTTTGAGTTATTACAAGAGATTCAAAATAATTTTTTTTTTGTGAATTAATATTTTTTGCTTCATTTACAATTGTTCCTGGCAATCCCAATCTTTCGGCAAGAGATAGAGTCATACTTTCGCCTGCACTACCCATAATAATATTATAGGTAGGCAGAAATGAATTTTTATCAAATTCTACTGAAGCATTAATCATTCCCTCTTGAGTCAGAACCAGCATTTTTAAATAATTAAAATGAGTTGTAACAATTACACGGCTTTTTTTCTCCCCCAGATATTTAATTATACTAAATCCCAAATGCGCGCCTTCTTCCGGATCTGTATCTGCACAAATTTCATCTATCAAAACCAATGAATTAGAAGATATACTATTAAGTATCTGTTTAATATACAAAATATGTGATGAAAAAGTACTTAGATTATTTATAAGAGACTGTTCATCTCCAATAAGAGCCCATATCTCTTCAAACACTCCTATTGTTGTTCCTTCTTCACATGGAAAATGTATTCCTGATTGTGTTAAAAGAACAGCCAGTCCTGCTAATTTTAATGCTGCTGTTTTTCCTCCAGCATTAGCTCCAGATAATACTAAAACATTAAAATTATCACCTACTGATATTGATATCGGTACTACTTTATAATCTTTATTTAAAAGTAATAAAGGATGTTTTCCCCCAAAAATTTTTATTTTCCCGCATGAATTAAGTTCAGGTTCTCTTCCATTTAACTCAAAAGATAATCTTGCTTTAGCATTAATAATATCCAGTGCAATTATTATATTATAATTATTAACAATTTTTTCCTGTTTCTCTCTTATTTTTCCCGTTAATTCACAGAGAATATTTTCGATTTCATTTTTTTCTTCTATAAATAATCCCTGCAGATTATTATTTTTTTCTACAATTTCAAAAGGTTCAATAAATAAAGTTGCCCGGCTTAGAGATTCATCCTGAATAATTCCTGGAATATCTTTTTTCTTTTCCTGTTTTACAGGAACTACAAAACGTCTATTTCTGATAGTAATAATATTATCCTGTATGAAATTACTTGAATCCTTTGAAAAAAATAAATCTGTAAGCTGCTTTTTGATTTCCGAATGAACAGTTAAGATATTTCTGCGAATTCTGGCTAACTTTGGATAAGCACTATCAAGAACTTCTCCTTGCTCATCAATAGTATTTAAAATTTTTTCATTTAAATCATATAAAGGATCTAATCCTTTCCAGAGAGAACAAATATGCGGATATTCGTTGTTTGGTAGTGAATTAAAATAATCTTTTAAATCTTTACTTATTATTAAAATACTCTGTATATATAATATATCAAGAGGTAAAAGATATGAGCTTTTATCAATTTTATTTAAACACGCATTTTCTTTAAGTTCCTCAAAAGGTAAATTACCTTTAATTCGAATAATATTCTTTAATTCAGTTACTTTTTTTAATTCTCTTTCAATAATTTTATAATCTGTTTCGGGATTTATACTTTTTACTTTTTTCTTTCCTGCACCTGTTTTTGTAAAAGAAGCAAGAACTTCTTTAACTCTATCATACTCCAGAACTTTTAACGTATGCTTATCCATTTCTCATCTCTATTATTTTGTTTATATTATATTATAAAAATATTAGTTTTACCATAATTTATTCAAATTTATTCAAATTTATGTTTTTACTGCAAAAACAACCATTTTATCTCCAACAGGGATTACTCCTAAAATATTATTTAATATAGTTCTTGTATAATAAAAGAACTTATTTTTCTTGATTTTATTTTTTATTTTTTTAATATCCTTATAATATACATCATAATTATTTTCTTTTTTAAATAAACGTAAAATTTCGTAAGGATTTAAATCCATGGTTTTAATTCTAATATTTTTAAATCCTGATTTTGTTAACATATATTTAACTGTTCCAGGCATAAACAATCTTAGATGAGAAACAGGATCCATAGATGACCATTTATCTCGTAGAATAAAACGAGCCAAGCTATTGTAGTTTGGAGTAGAAAGAGCTAACAGTCCGCCTTTTCTTAATAATTGATAAGCTTTTTGTATGTTCTCAATCGGGTCTGCAATATGTTCAATTACTTCCCATAAAGTAATAACATCAAAGTATTCTGTAGGATATGAAGTTTCTTTTAATGTTCCAACAGAAATATTAAGTTTTTTTTCCTTAATTCCGAATTCTGCATTTTTTTCTGATATTTCAAGTCCAAAAGCGTCCCAGCCAGTTTTTTTTAAATAATCCAGCCAGCCGCCAGTTGCACATCCTATGTCTAATATTCTGTTATTTTTGCGAAACATAGAAATATACTGCATTCTTGGAAAGTAAACCAATTTCTCTGTGAATTCTGAAAAATCAGCTTCTATCTTTTCTAAAGATAAATGATGTTTACAAGCCCAGTAATCTGCCATTTCTCTAAGTTTTTCATTACAATATCTAGGGCTGGTATATATCAATCCGCAAGTACGACAAAAAACATAATGTGGTTCATTTATAGAGGGAGAATCATTAAAAGATCCGCACAATAAACACTGTTTTTCAATAATCAGAGTATCCATAATTCATTAACCATACCTTTTTCTACTTTATCTTTTCCTTTTTATGATTTAATCACCTTACCTTCAAAAATATCCAATGCTCTTTTTATAATAAACCTTTCATGTGTAGAAGTCTCAGATTGTATTGATTTATCTGTATCTTGAATATTTAAATCTTCAGAATCGTTGGATAACTCGTTAAATACCATTTTTATTTTAACTTTTTTACCAGTTTTTTCCAGTAATATTTTTTCTACTAAAGCTTTATTTTCGGGTGTCTCAATATAATCATGATGAAACGCTGCTCCTTTGTCTAAAGTAAATATACAAAAGTTATCACTTAATTCGATATCTTTAACTGCGCTTATGCATGTTGACAGGGTTATTTTCTTTTTTATAGTCAGCTCTTCCTGCAGTGCTTTTATAATACTATATTTATCTGTTGGATAATCTTTTTTGTTTTCCTCTACGCTATTATTTATTTCTATATTTTTACTTATCTGTTCTGTATTTATTATTTCCTGTTTAATATCTTCATTATTCTTAGTTTTGCAGTCTATTTTGTTTTTTTTTTCAATACTTATATCAATTATATCCTTCCCATTTTTAATTTTTTCTTCCAGAGAAATTATTTTTTCAGCAATTTTAGATAAATCAAGAGTCTTTCCAAATGTCAATATTTTCATACACATAAATTCAAGCTGATACCTGGTTTGACTGTGAATATGAAGCTTTGATTCATAAGAAGAAATTATATGAGTAATTGTAAGAAGTTCTTCTTTTGAAAATTTTTCTGCCTGTTTAGCTAGTGCTGTTACTTCCATATCAGTCAGTTCCAATATATTTCCTGGATTATTGCTAATTTTAGTTACTAATAAATTTCTACAGTGTTCTATTAATCCTTTTAAAAATTGTTCAGGGTCATATCCGTATTTTATTATTTCATCTATAACATATAACAACCCTGTTGAATCATTTTTTTCTATGCAATCAATAAATTTAAAAAATGTTTCCTGACGATTCAATCCAAGAATATTTTCTACATCCTTTTCTGTGATATTTTCCCCACATGAAGCCAGAATTTGATCAAGCAAAGTTTCCGCATCTCTTAAACTGCCATCTGCATTTCTGGCAAGTATTGAAAGCGCCTTATCTTCAAAACTTATATGTTCTGATTCAATAATCTTTTTTAGTGTATTTAAAATTGCCGTATAAGATATTTTTCTAAATTCAAACTGCTGACATCGTGAAATAACAGTAAGCGGTATTTTATGCTTTTCTGTGGTTGCAAAAATAAAAATAACATGATCCGGTGGTTCTTCAAGAGTTTTTAAAAGAGCGTTAAAAGCTGACTTGGATAACATATGAACTTCGTCTATTAAATATACCTTATAACGGCCATGTGTTGGCATAAATTTAACATTTTCACGCAAAGTACGCACGTCTTCCACACTAGTATTAGATGCTCCATCTATCTCGATTACATCCAGAGAATATCCTTCAGTAATCTCTTTGCAGGAAACACATTCCTGACACGGATTTTCTTGAGGTCCTTTTTCGCAATTCAAAGCTTTAGCTAAAACTCGTGCTGTGCTTGTTTTTCCAATTCCTCTCGGACCTGAAAACAGATAAGCATGTGCAATTCTATTTTGTTTTATGGCATTTTTTAAAGTGCGGGTAACATGTTCCTGTCCTATAATATCGTCAAAATTAAGAGGACGCCATCGTCTGGCAATTACCATGTAAGACATTAGTTATTGTACTCCGTATAAAAAATGGTCCTGGGGATTCAAGGGTGCAAACTCCAGGTGTAACCCCATAGGTGTTAAGTTAAGAATAATGAATTAGTATAATTTAACCAATAAAAAACAACTGTAAACTGTAAAATGAATAATGTAAAATTTAAAATCTGCATTGGCACCAGCAGAAGTACCTGACCGTAATAATTGTCCCCCAATATGCCTGCCAACTATAGTTTTGGGTAGTGCATTTACTAACGTTTTTAAATAAATAATTCCCTGCAGAGTTACAATATATCAGGAAACTTGCGGCACATAAAAAATCTATTTACCGCTGCTTCCTTCCGGACCTCACGGATTTCGTAGGCATTTATTGCACAAGACCCGATATAAGCTTCTCTGCAAGGAAACCTTTTTTCAATATTTAGTGTTCAGATTAAGAATTATACCAAAAGCAAAAAAATAGTCCAATAAAAAATTAATTCCAAATAGTAACACATCAGTTATTAAGGATCTTATATATATCCTTGCAAAAATTCCTCGCGAAAATACACTTGCTTTTTGCTAGTGATTGTCGTATATTTACCTTTACAAATAGATACATATAAGGAGGTTTAGAATGCAGAATATATTAATAATAATTTCTAGAAAAGGCGGAAATACTGAAAAACTGGCACGTGCTGTACTAAAAGGAACAAAAACCATTACAGGTATTAATGCAAGATTAAAAGAAGTAAGAGAAGTAACAGAAGAAGATTTATTGGAAGCAAAAGGTATAATTATCGGATCACCTGTATATTTTGGCAGTATGAGTTTTGAACTTAAAGAATTTATTGATCGAACATATCCTTTAAGAGGGAAATTAAAAGATAAAATAGGTGCTGCTTTTGCTACATCAGATGATCCTCTTGGTGGAAAAGAAACAACTATTCTGTCAATAATTCTGGCAATGCTCATCCACCAGATGATTATTGTAGGAGAACCTCTAGAAGCGGGCGGATATTATGGAGCTTCTTCAGTTGGAGACCCAGATAAAAAAGAAATAAGTGTTGCTGTATCTCTGGGAAAAAGAGTAGCACAAATAGTAAAAAATATGTTTTAAACTTGAGTTTATTAAAAGCAGTATCAGGGAATAAAATGAATATTATTAAAAACAAAAAAATATTATATACTATTTTTACACTTTTTTTTATAATTGTTTTTGGAATAATAATTGTAACTAAAGCAATATTTTCTTCTTTAGGAACTGATACAACTATTGTAATATCAATCCCTCAGAATTTTTCAGTTAAGCAGATAGCTTTTTCTTTAAATTCTATGGGAGTAATTAGAAATCCTTTTTTATTTAGAGTTTTAACCAGAGTATCAGGTAATGAAAATAACATGAAAGCAGGCGAATATGAATTTAAGTTGCCAAGCAGTATGTGGGAAATATTAAAAAAAATACGAAATGGTGAATTCAAAAAATATAAAATCACGATTCCAGAAGGATATACTTCCGCTGAAATAGCGGAACTTTTATCAAATGCAAAAATTGTTGATAAAGAAAAATTTAACAATTTATTAAAGGATAAAAAATTATTAAAAAAATATAATATTAATGGAGATTCTATTGAAGGATATCTTTTCCCTGATACTTATTATTTATTTAAAAATATGTCAGAAGAAGTATTAATAGAAAACATTCTTTCACGATTTTTTGGGGTCTTTGATGAAAATTTTAATGCAAGAGTAAAAGAAATGAAATTAACCCGACATGATGTT
The DNA here is from genome assembly GCA_016212735.1 of Candidatus Firestoneibacteriota bacterium. The sequence continues at coordinate 14,139 of JACRDZ010000252.1, forward strand.
ATTATACTTGCTTCTATTGTTGAAAAGGAAGCTCAAGTAGATAATGAAAGGCGTATAATATCAGCTGTATTTTTAAACAGAATGAAAAAGCATATTAAACTGGAATCATGTGCAACAGTACTGTATGCATTAGGCAGGCATAAAAAAAGACTATGGGAAGAAGACTTAAAAATTAATTCTCCTTATAATACTTATATTCATACAGGCTTACCAAAAGGTCCTATCTCAAATCCGGGCAGAGCTTCTATATACGCGGTTTTATATCCACTTGAAGTTGATTATTTATATTTTGTATCACGAAACGATGGAACGCATGAGTTTTCTAAGACCTTTAATGAACATGCAAAAAACAAAAGGAAATTCAGACGTTAATTTATTATATAGGAATTTCAAAGTTCATAATTTAGCTCGATAAATCG
>JACRDZ010000255.1 GCA_016212735.1 Candidatus Firestoneibacteriota bacterium
AATCTTAAAAAATATAATTTTAATTATCAATCATTAGGAGAACATGATAATAGTTATGGAATTGACATGGGAATATTCTATCCTTTCGAACAATTTAATATATATTTTGTTTCTCGAAATATCTCTGCAGCAAAAATTAATTTTTTAACATTTAAAAGTTCTTCGCTTGGTATCAGTTTTTATCCTTTTAAATCAACACAAATTAATATTGATTATGGTATAGAAGAAGAAAATAAAGATGAATTTATATTTTCACAAGAAAGCCAAATTTTTTCCAAATTATATTTACGATATGGATTGCAAAGTAATTCACATAAATATGGAATTGGGGTGGGGACTAAATTTGAATTTTGGAGTTTGGATTATGGGCTATTGAGCCATCAAACACTTGACCAAACGCATGCTTTTACTATTAGCATAGCATTTTAGATTGCTCAGTTCAAGATAGATTTGACATAGGAAATTATATTAGGATATAATCTATATATGAAAATATAGGAGAAAAAATATGAGTACAATAACCAAGCAAGCAAATTTCCTTTTACCGGTAGATTTACTTGTTGAACTTAAACGCATTGTTGGTGTTAGAGAACAAAGTAAGGTGGTTGCCGAAGCTTTAAAAAAAGAGCTTAAGCGGATAAAACTTGAAAATGTTATTCAGTCAAGTTTTGGCGCATGGCAGGATATAAACCATCCTGAACTAGAGGAAGGAACGAATACGTATATTAGACAAATCAGGAAATCAACAAGAACGAGCCGTTTGACTGGAATTAGATGATTGCATTATTGCTGCAACAGCCTTTACAATAGGAGCAATTCTTGCAACCCATAATGGTAAACATTATCCGATGCAAGACATTGAAAAAGAAATACTAAAATATCCATAATAATAGGTACTTAGTTTTTCTCCGTGTTCTCATTTTGTAATTTTTTTTAAATTGTCAGGTGATAACAAAATATGATATCATTATAATATGAGTAATCTTAAACAAAAAATTAAATTACTGGAAAATTACTTCTCAAACAGATCAGATATTTCTATGGCATTTGTTTTTGGTTCTTATGCTAAAGGGATAGAAATATCCGAATCTGATTTTGATATTGCAGTTTATTTTACCCCCGAAGTAAAAACTGTTGAATGGGAAGAAACAAAATTTTATCAAGATGAAGATAAAATATGGTTGGATGTTGAAAAAATAATCGGAATAAATACTGATTTCATTGTTCTCAACCGGGCACCTTCTACAATTGCTTTTTCTATAATTCAAGAAGGTATCCCGATAATTATTAAAAACAAGTCATTGTTTTTAAAATTTTTTCTAATAGTAAGTAATGATGCAGAATATTTCAGGGAATTTACATATGATTATTGGAAAATAAAACAGAGATCAGCGTCAATTAGCGATGTAGATAAGGAAAGATTAATCAGAATAATAGATTTTTTGGAAACAGAGTTAAAAGATTTACCTGAATTTATTAACTTAGATCAAAACACATATGAAGCAAATTCCACCAAGAGAAGAAATGTGGAACGATGGGTAGAAAATATTGCCAATTCATCGATAGATATTGCAAAAATATTATTAGCTTCGGAAAAAAGAAGGATTTACCAAACTTATAAAGATGCAATGCAGGGATTGTCAACTCTTGAAAATTTTGATTCAAATACTGCTTCGCAACTTGCTGAGTTTGCAAAATTAAGAAATATCCTTGCACATGAATATTTAGATATTCGATTTGCACGGATACAAAAATTTATTCAAAAATCGGATGTTTATAAAAAATTATTAGTATTTGTTAAAGAAAAAATAAAAGATTCGGCAGAAGACAATGAATCAAAATAGTTTTTATCAATATAGCGATCCTGGACATTATTTAATAACCTCCGATTCCTATACATTAAAGCAGATTCTTCGCGGAGTTTACACTGAGTGAAACGAATGTGCTCAGAATGACACATTTCGTTATATGTCATTATGAATAAGTGAAGCGACTGAAGAACCTTGTTTTTCAAATTCCCATATTTTATATTTTAGATTGCTTCGCTGCACTCGTAATAACAGTACCTCAGGAACAGTTTATTAATAATGTATCATTTATCTTCAAGACAGGAAGAAGTAGCAATTATGCATATTAGATATTTAAATTATGACAACAATTACAAATGGTATGGAAAATATTCACTTGATATTCAAGTTAATTATGATAAAATAAGTTTAATAAATGAAATAACAATTGATTTATACTCAACATCAATAATATCAATACACTTAAAGCTTATTGGGCTTTTGAAGATTTGTAAATTTGTTTTATGATAAAAAAAATTAAAGATAAATTATTTTCCAGGCAGGATAAAAAAGATTCATTATTAAATGATCCGCAAATAGTGCGATGGGTCATTGGTATTGTGAATTTTATTATTTTGCTTTTTGTTTTACTTCCGAATCTGACTTCACATCAAAACAATCTTAGAATTGGTGATATTGTACTTTGGGATATCCGTGCAACCAGAAATTTTCCTGTTATTGATGAAGACTTGACGGAAAAAAGAAAAAAAATAGAAATAGATTCTGTTAACCCTATTTTTGATATAAATCTGAATGTAGTTGACAAAACCCAAATTAAAATAACGAAGTTTTTTGAGAAAATAAAAAAATTTCATTCTGAAAATCCCGGATTGTTTAGCTTGAAAGACAATACAGGGAAGAAGGTGTTTGATAGAAAATATGAAAATATTATAAACAATGAACTTGAAGAAATAAAAAATGAATTTCTTGTCACATTAAATAAAGAAGTATATCTTGTTCTTTTAGAGTATGTATATAAAAATGATGAATATGAAACTTTTTTAAATATAGAAAAAAATACTGGTTTAATTGTTAAAGAAGCTATGCTTAAAGGTATCTTGTTAAATAAAGATACTTTTTTTCAGCAAGGTTTTAAAAATAAGATTGAAATACATTATCCTGATAGAGGTAAAGCAGTAATAATTGATATTTCCGAAGTTTTTGATGAAAAAGAAGTTAATCAAGCTATTAAAAATGATGGTAATCAATTATTCCCTGATCAAAGAGTTGCAAACGTTGTTTATGAACTGACTTCATTATTTATAAAACCAAACCTGACATATAATATAAATAAAACCAGAACTAAAAAAAAGGAAATATCCGATTCTTTTAAACCCGAATATATTATAATAAATAAAGGTGAACTTATTGCGCGCCAAGGTGAACGGATAAGCGAAGCGCAATATAATAAATATCAGGCATTAATTGAACATGAAAAACAAATAACTTTTGGTATTGTTTTTAGCAGAATATTAATGGTGCTTATTTTACTTGTAATTTCATATTTTTATCTCTCTCGTCAATATCCTCGTATTTTTTATAATAATTCTAAGTTAATTTTAATTACAATAATATTTAATATTGCAATAATTATACAAAAAATTGAATAATTATTAAAAAATTCTCCA
>JACRDZ010000259.1 GCA_016212735.1 Candidatus Firestoneibacteriota bacterium
TAGATCCTAAAAATGTTATTGTACTGCCCTTACCATTCGTTCCAGCTATATGAATACTGCGGAATTTTTTATGAGGGGAACCAAGAGCTTGAAGTAAATAATTAATATTATAAAGACCAAACTTTATTCCAAAACGCTGTAGGTTGTAAAGATATTCTATACACTCATTATAGGTACGAATTTTTTTCATGATTTTTTTGTAAGATTTTATTTTTTGTTTTTCTGATTGAGTAAATCAAGAAGTTTGCTGACAGTATTTTTAAGTTGATTTCTTTCAATAATCATATCTATCATTCCATGTTTTAATAAAAAATCTGCTTGTTGAAAACCTTCTGGTAATTTTTCTCCAATAGTTTGTTCAATTACACGCGGTCCGGAAAAAGCTATCATAGCTTTAGGTTCAGAAATAACAACATCTCCTAATGAAGCAAAACTTGCAATAACTCCGCCAGTAGTAGGATTTGTAATTATTGATATATATGGCAGACGATAATCTGAAAGCCGGGCTAATGCACTGCTAGTTTTTGCCATCTGCATAAGGGAAATTACTCCCTCCTGCATCCTTGCTCCACCGGAGCAAGAAACAATAATCAACGGAATACGGTTTTCTATGGATCGTTCAACAGCACGGCAGATTTTCTCACCAACAACAGATCCCATACTTCCTCCCATAAATTCGAAAACCATAATACATATATTTACTCTTATATCATTAATATTCCCTTCTCCTGATACCATACTATCTTTAGTTTCTGTGTTTTTTTGCCCTTCTTTTAGCCTGTCTTTATATTTTTTATGATCTTTGAATTTTAAAGGATCGTCTGCTTCTATATATCTATCAAATTCATTAAAAGTATCTTTATCAATTAACAAATCAACACGTTCCTGCCAGGTAAGTCTGAAATGATAATTACATTTAGGACAAACTTTTAAATTGCGTTCTAATTCCTTACGGTATATTATCTCATCACATTCCTCGCATTTTATCCATAAACCATGAGGGATTTCCTTTTTTAACCACGGCATATTTATTCGCTCCATTTCTATTGAATTTCGAAAAATTAGAACTGTTTGCAATGTATCAAAAAAATCAAAAAAAGTCAAATTTGCCTTGAAATAATTTTATATATATGTTATATTAAAACAATAATAAAATTATCAGTTATTTGATATTTATTTGATTAATAAAATATGAAAGGAGTGTGAGAAAATGCCGATTAAATGTGATTTTGATAAATGTACCGGTGACGGGGAATGTGAAAAAGTTTGCCCGGTTGACCCTAATGTTTTTGAGATTAAAGATGGGAAAACACACATAATTCATCCTGATGCATGTATAGATTGTGGAAGTTGTGTTGATATATGCCCAGAAAAATGTCTTTCTCTGGAATAGTACAAACTAATTACAAAATAAACAGTAAATAATATTTGTTTTAAAATCATTGATAATTTATTATTAACTGATAACTGATCAGTTGTTAATTATTTTATAAAAAATTAAGGACAACTAAATTTGGTTGTCCTTAATTTTTTAAGCACAAATGCAAGGAGAACTAATAATGAATGATGTTATATTAACAAAAGCAGGATTGGAAAAATTACAAAAGGACCTGGAATATTTAAAAAAAACTAAAAGAAAAGAAGTGAGTGAAGCACTCAAAGAAGCCCGTGCTCATGGGGACTTAAGTGAAAATGCTGAGTATGATGCTGCCAAGCAGGAACAAGCTGTTGTTGAAGCAAAAATAGCTAAACTACAGGAAAAACTAAATAAAGTTCGAATATTAGAAAATAATAAAATGCCTACTGATATAATTCGAATAGGAGCAAAAGTTAAAGTTGCAGATTGCACTACAGGTGAAGAAGAAATATATATACTTGTTGGAGAAGATGAAGCTGATTTTGCTCTTAATAAAATCTCTGTACATTCTCCTATTGCACAGGGACTTGCGGGTCATAAGATCGGAGAAACAGTAGAAATAAAAGTCCCTGCAGGTATATTAAAATATGAAATAAAAGATATAGTATGGGAATATGAGTAGTATAATATATTAAATTTTCATTTTAAGATACGCTTCTATAAACATTTCCAGGTCTCCATCCATAACAGGAAAAACATTCCCTGTTTCATAACCAGTACGATGGTCTTTTATCAGCTGATAAGGATGAAACGTATAGGATCTGATTTGATTCCCCCAGCTGATTTCTTTTTTCCCTTCGTTAAATTTTTCTTTTTTTTCTTCCTGTTTTTTATGTTCAATTTCAAAAAGACGAGCACGAAGAATTTTTAATGCAGTATTTTTATTGCTTAACTGAGATCTTTCGCTTTGACATTGAACAACAATACCAGTAGGGATATGAGTAATTCTTACTGCTGAATCAGTTTTATTAACATGCTGTCCGCCTTTACCCCCTGCACGAAATGTATCTATACGTAAAAGAGAAGGGTCTATTGTTATTTCAATATTTTCCACTAAATCAGGATATACAAATACAGATGCAAAAGACGTATGTCTGCGCAGATTTGCATCAAAAGGAGATATTCGTACTAATCTATGTATGCCTATCTCTGATTTAAGATATCCATATACAAATTCACCTTTTATTGTAATTGTGGAACTTTTTACTCCAGCTTCTTCTCCTGGCTGTAAATCTACAATATCATAGGTGTATCCCTTTCGTTCAAACCAGCGGATATACATACGCATAAGCATCTGTGCCCAGTCACACGACTCGGTTCCGCCAGCACCAGGATGAATGGCAAGAATTGCATCAGCATCGTCATATTCACCAGACAGCATACACTGCAATTCAAGTTCTCTTGCCTGCTTTTCAACTTTTTGCAGTTCCTGCTCAACTTCAACAACAAGTGATTTATCCTCTTGTGCAAGAAAAACCAGTGTGTTTATTTCTTCAAATTCTTTTACAACTTCTTCATATAATGTTATCCATGATTTAATATGCTGAACCTTTCTGATTATATTCTCTGCTTTTGATCTATTATTCCAGAAATCTGAATTTGACATCTGTATTTCCAGAGAAACAAGTTCTTTCTTTTTGCTATCTATGTCAAAGATGCTCCTTCATCTCACTAAGTTTATATTTCAATCGAGCCAAACGTTCTTCCATAAATTAACCTCCTTATTTTTTAATAAATCAGGAAACATTATATCACATTCTTAATCAAATCTATAATTTAGAATATATCCGACCTAACAAATAAATCCTGTTTTTAAATCTTCTGTTTTTTAATTATTTACTCCCGTCTAAAGTAAAATGCGCCCCTGTAGCGGATTTCCCTTGACTTTTATCTTTTATTAAGTATCATACTTAAATAATATTACAATTTGCTTTTTTTGCAGTTTACCCCTTTTTAATTGGCAAATCTAGGTCTAAAAGGAGATTTGATATGTCAGGAAATAATATATTAAAATATTCTTTGAAGTTGTTTCTTACATTATTTCTTCTTTTGTTTTCCTTTGCAGTTGTTTTTTCACAAGAAAAAGATACAGAAAAAAATGACTGGCCTTTTTTTAAATATAATGTAAACCGAGATTCATTTTCAAAATCTGAAATTCTTCCACCATATAAACTAAAATACAAAATTGCTGTAAATGATCAGATAAGAACATCTCCAGTAGTAAAAAATGGTATTATATATATTGGTTCAAATGATAAATATTTTTATGCAATTGAAATTGAGTCTGGTAAAATAAAATGGAAAAATAAAACAGAAGGAATAATTCTGGGTGCAGCAGCAATTAATAATGATATTGTTTATGTAGGGAATGAAACCGGATTTTTTTATGCTTTTAAAACTGAAGATGGCTCAATTTTATGGAAATTTTTTGTAGAAGTACCAATAAGTTCATCACCTATTATTTCCAAAGGTGCTGTTTTGCTAAGTTGTTTTGATGGTACATTGTATTGTCTGGATGCAAATACTGGAGGTTTAAAATGGAAGTACAATGCAAAAGGATCCTGCTGGTCATCACCAGCAATAGATAGCGATAAAGTTTTTATTGGAACAACAAATGGTGACATGCTTGCTATATCTCTAGATAATGGGAAATTAGAATGGGAATTCCACAGTGAAGGAGCAATAATATCAACTCCGGCAATAAACAATAACTTGGTGTTTTTTGGTGCAGCTAATTATTATTTTTATGCAGTTGACGTTAATACAGGGAAGACAAAATGGACATTTAAAACAGATGGAGAGATTAATTCTTCACCATCTGTTGATAATGATACAGTATATATAGGTTCTGATGATAATTCCTTATATGCTTTTTCAAAAGATAAAGGAGCTATTAAATGGAAAATCACTACAGAAGGTAATATTACCTGTAGTCCTGCTGTTACTGGAAAACACATTTATTTCGGCTCCTGGGACAAAACTTTATACGTTGTTGAAATTAATTCAGGGGTTATTATATGGAAATATGAAACTGAAGGAGCTATTCTTTCTTCTCCTATAGTTACAGATAAGATTATTTTTGCTTCTACCGATAAGAATATATATATTTTAGAAAAATAAATTTGGAGAGATATTAATGAATACTATTTCATTAAGTGAAAAAGATTATTGTCTTTCGTTTATTTTTAATAATCCCGAGCTTACAAAAAAAGAACTTTTATCATATGGTTTTTCTATTTCAGATGCCAGGAAATTACTATCTGAACGCAGTTCTTCAGGTGGAAAGATATATTCTTTTGATGAGTTTAACGAACTAATAAATATACCAGAAAAAGAACTTTCGAAAATTCTAAAAAAAATAATCAAAGAAAGAAAAATTGTTTTTAAATATGAATGTCAGGTATGGAAGTCATGGGAGCAGAAACCAGTAGTTATTCTAATACACGGTCATGGGTTATCCAAAAAATGCTGGATTGACCCGTATAACGAAAAAATTCAGGATTGTAATATAAAGTTTAAAAATCTACTTACAGACTATCGTCATAGCCCAAAAGAAAAAGATGCAGGATTAAATGAAACACCGCCGCAGAGCGCTTTTTTACAATTTGGCCTTTCAAAACCTCTTGAGTATTTAGAACTTCCGCCTCAATCTCTATGGGATTTTTTAAAAATAAATGGATATAATCTTATAACATGGTCACAAAAATATCCTAATCAAAATATTGAAAAAGCAATAGATGAATTATCTAAATATGTAATTCCTACGGCTAAAAAATTATTTGATACAGATAAATTTATTATTATAGGACATGGACGTGGTGGACTTGTAGGGAGAAAATATATAGAAGTTCACCAAAAAATTCGTAAAAATATATCTGGACTTATAATGCTGGGGACCCCTAATCAGGGGACTAATATTTCAATATTTAATAAAGAATTAGCATTATTATTTAGCAGTTTATGTATTTTTATTGATGAAGAAGCACCTTTATCCAGTATCTGTTCTACTATACTCACAGGCGTTCCTGATAAGGAAGAGATAAACATGACTCTAGTTGATGAAGCAATAGAAAAGCAAGCTTTAATGATAAAAAGTATAAAAGTTTTTTTTAATGAAATGCGTATTTTTTTGAATTCAGATGCGCTGCAAGAGCTTTTCCAAACTTCAAAATTTATTCAGAATTTAAAAGAAGAAAAATCCCCAGGTGTCTATTATGCTTCTATTTATGGAAGTGAAACAACTTTTACAAAAATGTATTTATGGTATTATAAACCTACAAGTTTTATATCTCATAAAAATAAACATTTCCAATGGTGGATTAAACCAAAAGAAATTGCAAAAATATTAGATATTTTAGAAAAATTATTTCCTCTAATTCTAATTCCTCAGGAATTTATCAAAGGTAAAGGTGATGGACTGGTTTCTGTGGATAGTGCAAGATGGCATCTTTCTGATGAAAATCATTTATTACATCTCAATCATTTGGATCTTCTGCTAAATTATAGTGTGAAAGAAAAAATTATAAAAATATTAGAGAAGATTAGCACTTCTTGCTAATGTTCTATCTCCTCTTATCAGACAAAAGGAGAATTTTAATGATATATTCCTTAAAAAAAATAATTTTGTACTGTTCTGTATTATTTCTCAATTTTATTCCAATTATCCATGCGGAAAATATTTCTGATAAGTTAATTAAAGTTAAAAAAATCATGGATAATATTACTTTTACAGGTAATGCTGGTTTTAGAATTAAATATAATAATATTGTAATTTCAATAGATCCTTTTGAATTAAAAGGTTCATCTATTAAATCTGATATTATATTAATTACACATCCGCATTTTGATCATCTTGATATCGAAAGTTTAAATGAAATAAGATCATCATCAAGTAAAATAGTAGCGACAATAGACTCCAGCAAAATGATTTCTGGTTCTGTACATATAATTGAACCCGGGACTAAAGTATCTATAAAAGGAATCGAAATTATGGCAGTTCCTGCATATAATATTAATAAAAACAATCATCCAAAAATAAACGGGTGGGTAGGGTATATTATAAAGTTAGGAGATATTATAGTTTATCATACTGGAGATACAGATTTTATACCTGAAATGAATGATATATATGCTGATCTTGTTTTACTGCCTGTTGGCGGTGTAGCTACTATGGATGCAAAAGAAGCATTTGAAGCATTTAAAGCCATAAGACCTGTTTTGGCAATTCCAATGCATTATGGAGCTGTATTTGGAACAATTGAAAATGCAAAGGAATTTGAAAAATTAGCAGGAAAAAAATCTGTTATTATTCTTGATAAAAAAAATTAAGCCTAATAAGCTTGTACTCAACATTATTAATTGAGTATCAGGCAACTACAAAAATTTCAATGTAGTTGCTCGATTTATCGAGCTAAATTATGAACTTTGAAATTCCTATACTTTAACTTAGAGATTTTTTTACTTAATAAAAAATATAGCTTAAACCTGATTCCCTTCTCGACAAATTAAATATTATAGTCATATAATTTATTTCATTCAAACAAAAAAGGAACTGCAATGATAATAAAAAACATGCAAGTTCTATTTAAAAATAGTCAATATTTTAAAATTAATAATAAAAAAGACTATATAAAAAAGGCGTCTCAAATAAATAAAAATAATTTAATATTGAGATGCCTTTTTATTTTTTTACTCACCTATATTTTATTACCTGCTAAAGCATATGCATCTACGGCTGTGGGAGGAAGAATATCTCAGGATACAACATGGACAATGAGTGGGAGTCCATATATTGTTACAACAACAGTGGTGGTTTATGGGGATACTATAAATGCTGTTACATTAACAATAGAACCAGGTGTTGAAATGCGGTTTAGTAATGGGACAGGGATACAAATAGGCAGTGGAGCAAATAAAGGAATATTGCGGGCAGTAGGAACGGATACAGAAAAAATAATTTTTACAGCAAATACAACTACTCCTACCAGAGGTTATTGGAATAAAATCCATATAGATGACGGAGCA
>JACRDZ010000256.1 GCA_016212735.1 Candidatus Firestoneibacteriota bacterium
AGCGGATGAAATAAAAAAGCTGATAGAAAACGGAGCAAATTTCGCATTAATAGCCAGAGAAAAATCAATAGATACAGAAAGTAAAAGTACGGGCGGAGATATGGGATATATTAAATTGGGAAAATATAATGCAACTTTTAATAGTACGATTGTTGCTCTGCCTTTAGGGAGTTTCAGTTCAATTATTAAAACTCCTCAAGGGTTTCATATTATACAGAAAATGGATGAAAGACTTACAATTGCTGAAGAAAAAAAATAAAGGAATACTAATGGCAAAATCACCAATAAAAGCTTATAAAAATTTAGATTTTTTAAATAGTCCTGATGCCAGGCCAGTAAGAGTATTATGTGAATTAATGGAACCAAAAACAAAATTACGCAGGTATCATATCGAAAATACTATTGTTTTTTTTGGCTCTGCAAGAGCAAAACCTTTTGAAATTGCTGAAAGGGATTTTTTGTTTATTGAGAAACAATATAAAAATGCAGTCAAACCAGGTCTAAAAATTAAAGAAGCTTATGAAAATGCACAAGCTCAACTTTACATGGCACAATATTATGAAAAAGCAAGAGAACTTTCTTATAAACTTACAAAATTTATTAATCAAAACTCTAAGAGTAAAAGCAAGTTAACATTATGTACAGGTGGTGGTGCTGGAATTATGGAAGCTGTAAACCTTGGAGCAAATGAAGCAGGAGGAAAATCTATTGGATTTAATATAAGTCTTCCTGTTAAACAAAATATTAATAAATACGTAAGCGATGATCTGTCTTTTGAATTCCATTATTTTTTTATTCGTAAATTCTGGTTCGCTTATCTCGCAAAAGCTTTAATAATTTTTCCTGGAGGATTAGGAACATTAGATGAAATGATGGAGATGCTTACATTACTGCAAACAGGAGTAATTAAAAAGAAAATGCCTGTAATAATCTTTGGATCGGAATATTGGAATAAAATAATTAATTTTGATGAGTTGATAAAATTTAAAACAGTAGATGCAGATGAATTGAAACTTTTAAATTTTTTTGATGATGTTGATGAAGTTTTTGATTTTCTAAAGAATAATCTTAAGAGGTATTTATAACCTTATTTAACAAGCTGTTGAATAAGTTTCTCCAGTTTATCAGGAATTGACCCGGATTCCTGATAAAGAATTTTCCCATCATTGTCTAAAAGGACATATTCAGGAAAATCTTTAAATTTAAATAAATCTTTCAGGTCTTCTTCTGAAAATACAACGTCATAATCATATTCATATTTACTCATAAAACTTCTTAGCGCATTAACATGATGACGATTACGCGGGTCAATATTAACAGCAAGAAGCTTAAATGGTTTTCCTTTAAATTGATTGTAAAAAGATGGCAGGAAATCCAATGATTGTACTGAATTTAAATCATTCATTGACCATTTTACAAGAAGAACAATATTGTTTTTAAGTGACGCAAGATTTACATCTTTATTGTTAATCCCCTTAAATAAATAATTATGGAGCAAACCGCTTTCAAGTCTTTTTACATCCTCAATATTTTTTTCTATCCATTCTTTATTTTCTTCATCAGGCGTATTTTTCTGCATGTTTTTTAAATGCTCAGAAGCACTTTTATAATCTTTCGAATGGATAAGCAAATTGTAAAGATTTTTAGCAATAAATGTATTTTTTGGGTCTATTTCAAAAGCTCTTTGATATAAATATATTTGAAAGCGCGGATTTTCTTCATATGAATACATAGCAGCAATATTATTATAAGAAGTAGCTAATTTGTTTTGAATTTCCGCATCCTGTTCCAGTAATTCCATATGTTTTATTACCATTAATAAATTTTTTTCTTCCCAAAAGATATAAGCAGTATTTTTAACTGTAGCTGATAATCTTATTACTTCGTCTTTACATGAACCTGTTATAGTCTGACATTGTCTATATACTCTTAATGCTTTATAATTATTATTGTTTTTTATATATGTTTTAGCCAGAAGCTGAGCTGTCTCAGCAAATCCCTGTTTAATTGACGGATTCATTTTATCTAAATCATATGCTTTATAGAATGCATATAATGCATTTTCCTGACTGGAAGCATTTTGTGATAATTCGATTGCAAGATTTTTCCATGCAGATATATTCCGCGGTTTAGAAACAAGAATAAATCCTTCTTTAATAGGTTTAGTCTGTTTAATAACTTTAAATATTGCATTCCCTTTAGCAAGTACATCAAATACTTCTGTAATTCCAGCTTCTTCTTTTGATTCATCTTTTATTATAAACTGATGCCCGCGAGAAATATTGCTTTTTTCCGGTAAAGTTGCATAACAAATATCTCTTTCAGCTAAAGTAATAGTGCAGGTTATTTCAGGTTCCGCAAATGTTGCATAAGATGGATTTTCTTCCAGATCAATAGTCCCATCAAAAACAGCAATATTTTTTTCTTCAACTTGCACTACAGGAGTAATAAAATAACCTTCAGAAAAATTATCAGCAATTACTGAAATTACTATTTTACCAAGATGGTTATTTTTTAAATCTAAAATATCATAAATAAAACCATTTTTAACTCCATGTAATTCTCCTTTATCTATTCTTATAAAACTATCAATTTGTTTTTGGACCATTGCAGTTTTATAATATGATAAAGGAGTTATCCAACTGGAGTAAGGAATATTAAGAATTTTAGGATCATAGGTTACTATTTTATTGTTTTGAGGGAAAGCATGATTAATTGTTAAAAATATAAAAAGAAAAGTAAATAAAAATGTACTTTTTTTCATTTTTAACTCCTAAAGGGTCTGCTTTTTAGTTTAAATATAAAATCTGGATTCCCGCTTAAACACTGCGGGAATGACAGACTCTCCTACACCGTGAAATAAATGTGCTGAATAGTTACCAATTTATTATAATAAAAAAATTATATAATATAAAACAGATTATTGTCAATATTTATTTTACATACGCTGCAATTCAGACATTGGACAATAAACTATAGACTTCAGACAAAATAAAAATGAAATCTTACTAAATATGACAAATTAAAGGTAATAGCTAATAATTTGTAGCATTTAGGATTTGAGTTTTTAGCTTTAAATCTACTGTCTGAATTACAGTATTAATTTGCTTTTAATTACACATGATGTTAAAATAAAATAAATACGGAGATTTATTATGAGACCAAAAGCTATAGTAGTTATTTTAGCGGGAGGTAAAGGAGAAAGACTTTATCCTCTTACAAAAGACAGAGCTAAACCTGCTGTACCTTTTGGAGGTATATATAGAATTATAGATTTTACTCTCTCAAACTGCATAAACTCCTCTTTGCGTAGAATTTACATTCTTACACAATACAAATCATTTTCGCTCTCAAGACACATAAATTTAGGATGGAATATATTAAGTAATGAATTATATGAATATATAGAAGTCATTCCACCGCAAAAGCGAATCAGTGAAGACTGGTATAGAGGAACAGCTGATGCGGTTTATCAGAATATATACAGTATTAGAACAGAAAATCCTGATTACGTGATAGTTCTTTCAGGTGATCATCTTTATAAAATGAATTATAATGAAATGCTGGAATTCCACATTGCAAAAAAAGCAGAAGTTACTGTATCAGCTATTGAAATGGATATACATAAATCTCATGAATTCGGAGTTTTGGAAATATATGATAATTACCGCATAATCGGATTTGAAGAAAAACCGCAAAAAGCTAAGCCGATTCCTTTCAGTCCAGATGAGTGTTTTATGTCCATGGGTATATATATATTTAATACAAAAACTCTTTTAAAAACCTTAGAAGATGATTCTGGGCTTGATACTTATCATGATTTCGGCAAAAATATTATTCCGGGACTGGTAAAAGAAAATAAGGATATTTATGCATATAATTTTAAGGATGAGAATAAAAAGAAAGCAAAATACTGGCGTGATGTTGGTACTATAGAAGCATACTGGGAAGCAAATATGGACCTTGTATCAGTCAATCCGCAGTTTAATCTTTATGATCCTGATTGGCCTTTGCATACATATCAACCTCAATATCCTCCTGCAAAATTTGTTTTTGCGCAGGAAAAATCTGAAGGAGGGCGGCGCGGTATTGCATTAGACTCGATCGTTTCAAATGGATGCATAATAAGCGGAGGTAAGGTACAAAACTCAATTCTATCGTCAAATGTCAGAATTAATAGCTATTCGGATGTTCAGGAATCTATTTTACTTGAAGGAGTCAATGTGGGCCGTTATGCAAAAATCAAAAGAGCTATAATAGATAAAGGTGTAGTAATTCCGCCTGGTACAGTAATAGGTTATAATCATGATGAAGATGCTGAAAAATACAAAATTACAGATTCCAATATAATAGTTATTCCTCGTTTTTCTGAAATACAGATTGATAGCAAACCTGAAAAAAAACATAATTATGATGAATAAATTACAAAGAGAATACATTATGGATACGAATGTTTTACATAATATAACTTATGGGATGTATATTGTCTCTTCAAATAAAGGTAGTTCTTTTAATGCACAAATAGCGAATACAGTATTTCAAATAACAAATGATCCTATTACAATTGCAGTAAGTATTAACAAACTAAATCTTACGCATGAATTTATCGAAGCAAGTCAGCAATTTGGAATCTCAGTTTTAAGAGAAGAAACTCCGCTAGAATTTATAGGTAAATTTGGTTTTAAATCCGGAAGAACTGAAAATAAATTTAAAGATACTGAATATAAAGTTCTTGATTCAGGATGTCCTATAGTTTTAGTAAATGCGTTATGTTATTTTGAAGTAAAAATTATTAGTAAATTTGACTGCGGAACACACACTCTTTTTCTGGGAAAAATGACAGAATCGGAGATGCTTAATCCAGGCAGAGGAATGACATACAGTTATTATCATGAAGTAAAACGCGGAACTACACCCAAAACAGCACCTACATTTATTAAGAATAACATTATAGAAAAAGGAGAAATAGCAATGCAGAAATATCGATGTAAGGTTTGCGGTTATGTTTATGATCCTTCAGATGGTGATGCAGATGGGGGAATTGCTCCAGGGACTCCATTTGAAAAAATATCTGATTCATGGGTTTGTCCTGTGTGCGGAGCAGACAAAAGTCAGTTCGAAAAAATTTGAAAATAAGGAAAAATCATAATGAAAACAGGAGAAATTAAAAAGGGAATTTATTGGGTTGGTGTTTACGATTGGGACTTAAGAAATTTTCATGGATACATTACTTCTCGTGGGTCAACTTATAATGCATATCTTATAGTAGATGACAAAATAGTTCTTGTTGATACAGTAAAAGCACACTTTTGTGAGGAAATGCTGGCAAGAATTAAAAATATTATAGATCCTTTAAAAATAGATTATATTATTTCAAATCATGTAGAAATGGATCATTCTGGCAGCTTACCTGTTATTGTAGAGGCAGCAAAACCCGAAGCAATTATAACTTCACCAAACGGTGCAAAAGGTTTAAAAAGGCATTTTAAGAAAGATTGGAATTTTAAAATTGTAAATACAGGAGATTCTATTAATATAGGAAAAAGAAATATAAATTTTGTAACAATACCAATGGTGCATTGGCCTGATTCAATGATAAGTTTTATACCAGAGGAGAAACTGCTGTTATCAAACGATGCGTTTGGCCAGCATATTGCTTCAACAGAACGGTTTGACGATGAACTCGGATTTGATATAGTAAAAGAAGAAGCAGCAAAATATTATGCAAATATAGTTCTCCCTTACGGCCACGAGGTAAATAATGCTTTAAATGCATTATCTTCTCTGGAGATAAATATGATTGCTCCAAGTCATGGGATTATCTGGCGCAGTCATTTAAAGGATATTATTGAACTTTACAAAAAGTGGGCAAATAATATCTGTGATGAAAAAGCAGTTATTGTATATGACACAATGTGGGGCTCTACAGAGAAAATGGCATATGTTTTAAAAGAAGCTTTTGATGAAAAAAATATACCATGTCAGATAAAAAATTTAAAAACAAACAGTAACTCGGAAGTTATAACTTCTATCCTATCTGCAAAATATATATGTATTGGATCTCCAACATTGAATAATGGGATGCTTCCGAGTATATCATCATTCTTAACTTATTTAAAAGGTTTATATCCTAAAAACAGGATTGGTATAGCATTTGGTTCTTATGGATGGGGAGGACAAAGCGTTGGTGATATAGAAAATATTTTAGAATCCATTAAGTTTAATGTTCCTCTTAAAGGACTGAAAATACAGTATGTTCCTGATGAGAATGAATTAATTGAATTAAAAAACAAGATAAAAGCAGTTCTGTAATTTGTTTTATTTTAAAAGCTTATTATTAAAAGATAAATGATAAGCATGACAGGAAACACATGATTGTCTATCTATTTTTACAGTAGAATTGTGGCGTTTGGATATATCTTTGTGACATTTTTCTTTGCATATCTGCGCAGTTTCTGATTTCAGATTTAAATTATTTTCAGAAGTATGAGGGTCATGACAGGCAGTACAGTCCCCCTGAATAAACGGTTTATGATAATTAATTTTTAATGATGATTCTAACTTAATTATATGGCATTTACTGCATATTCTCTTTTCTGGCAAGATTAATTTTGTAGTGTCTGCTCTTTTTTCATGACATTCATAACAATTCCCCTGTTTAAAAGAAGGATGCATATAAGTATGAATTAATTTTTTATTCTTTGAAAAATGAGGATTATGACAATTAATACAGCTTCCGGGCGGTATATAATAACCTGCGTGCATTTTAGCTAATTCTTCTTTTTTAACATCATGGCATTTACCGCAGAGTTGCTGTATAGGGCCTTTAAGAACCAGTCTTCTGGCCATACCATGCTCCTGGTGGCATGATTCACATTCATCTTCAGCAACTGGAGAATGAATATAACAACTATCTGAACCATGTTTAGTTTTAAAGTTCTGATGACAGCGATAGCATGGGGAAGAAGCAAAATTTTTAGAGCTCCATAATACAATAATAATAAGAGACACTATAATTGTAATCAATTTGGTTAAATTCATATTTATTATCTGTTTTTTAATATGTTCTTTCAATACAATAATCAGCAGCTTTTTCTAAAATATGTTTTGCTTTGCAGTCAGGAAAATCTTTCAACGAATTTTTAGCTGACTCAACATATTTTTTCCCTGCATCTTGAGCATATTTGACACCATTGTACTTTTCAATAAAGCTTTTTAGTCTTTCCCAATCTGAATCATTCATTTCCATGTTTGAAAGTAATTTTAATATTGTTTCCTTATCTACTGAATTTGCGGAATTCAAAGTATAGATTAATGGGAGAGTGTAATTCCCTTCTCTAGCATCACTCCCAGCCGGTTTCCCAAGCTTTTGACTTGTAGAAATTACATCGAGAATATCATCGGTAATTTGAAATGCAATACCAATATTCATACCAAAATGCCATAATTTTCCAGAACTTTCTTCCGACTGGCCACTTGATAAACCGGCAGCTTTACATCCACCAGCAATTAATGCACCTGTTTTTGTACGAATTACTTCATAATATTCTTCCTCTGTAATGTTAATTTTACGATTAAGCAGTACCTGTAAAATCTGTCCTTCACACATTTCATTGGTAGCTTTAAGAATAACACTGTTTATGTTGCCTTTTTCATAGATTGAAAGATCAAAAAGAGATTTTGAAAAAAGGTAATCGCCTAATAATACGCAATAATGGTTGCCAAACTTAGCGTTTGTAGAGGGCCTTCCGCGTCTTTTTGCTGCATTATCAATAATATCATCATGTATTAAGCTGGCCATATGAATATATTCAACTACATATGCAATTTTAACAGCACGCTCTCTGTTGAAACTTCCTAATTGAGATACAAGAATCGAAAGAATAGGACGAAGTCTTTTACCTCCAGCACTTAAAATATATGTTGTAGCGCCTTCAATATGTTTAACATTGGCTGACACTTTTTCCTGCAATAGTTTTTCTACTTCTTCTAATTCAGGCTTCACAGAAGTAAAAAGTTCCATAATCATATTATAGAATCTCCTCCATTTTAATTTTAACCAAGATTTAAGATAGTGCAGATTATAAACAATGTTGAGAAGAGTGTCAATAAATTCTAATTGACAAGCGTCTTTATCTGAAATATATTTTTAATTGGAGAGATGGCCGAGTTGGCTCATGGCGATAGACTCGAAATCTATTGTACGCGAAAGTGTACCGAGGGTTCAAATCCCTCTCTCTCCGCCAATTACTACAAAGTAATTTTTC
>JACRDZ010000030.1 GCA_016212735.1 Candidatus Firestoneibacteriota bacterium
TAAAAGGATCAATTAAAATGCTTTGTGTAAGATGTCATTCAGATCATCCGCATCCTTCTAATTTTAAACACACTATTCGTCCTTCTATGATTATACCAAAAAATTTTCCTCTGGACGATGGTGCTATAACTTGCACAACCTGTCATGATCCTCATTTATCAATTGAAAAATCAAAAAAGACATCCAGATTAAGAAAAGGTTTCTCTTGTAAATTATGTCATGTAAATTTATAAGTTAGTAATATGTTTATAAATTGTTATTAATTATTTAATATGTTTTTTTTCTGTGTATAACTTTTTAAAATATCATTTTATTAAATATTATTTTATTAAAAAAAATAATATTTAATCTTGATATATAAATCTTTTTATCATTTATCCACAATTTTTATTCCTCTTATTAATATATATATATAATTATTATATATTATAAATTATTAATAATATATAATAAAATAGAAAATATTAAAATTTTATGTTTGAAAAAAGATAAAAATAGAGTATAATTAGAAAATATTAAAATGTGTATATAAACAAAAAAAATTTATAAAAGGTGTTTTTAATGGAAGAAACATATAGTAATAATATCTGGGAAGAAATAAAAAAAGAAATTAAAAAAAATATAAACAAACAGGATTTTGAGACATGGTTTAAACCAACACATATATTAAATGAAGATGAAAATATATTAAATATACGGGTTCCTAATAATATATTTAAAGAATGGTTAACTACTCACTATTTAAAAGAGATACAAAATAGAATAATAGAGAAAAAAGGTAAAATTTTAGAAGTTATTTTTATTTCTCAGGAAGAAGAAATAATAAAAAAAGAAGCTAATTATATTTTTAATGATTATAAATATCCTGAATTTAATTTAAATCCTAAATATAAATTTGATTCATTTGTAGTTGGTAATAGTAATAGGTTTGCACATGCTGCCAGTTTTGCTGTAGCTGAGTCACCGGCAAAAGCATATAATCCATTTTTTTTATATGGCGGTGTGGGACTTGGAAAAACACATTTACTGCATGCAATAGGTCATAGTATAAAAGAGAAAAATAATAAAATTAAATTAATGTATATATCAACAGAAATTTTTACAAATGAATTTATTAATGCAATTAGAGATGCTAAAGATATACATTTTAGAAATAAATATAGAAATATAGATGTTTTATTAATTGATGATATACAATTTCTTGAAGGAAAAGAGAGAACTCAAGAAGAATTTTTTCATACTTTTAACGCTTTATATGATGCACATAAACAGATTGTTATATCAAGCGATAGACCTCCCTCAGAAATTGCAACACTGGAAGAGCGGTTAAAATCAAGATTCGGCTGGGGTTTGATTACAGATATACAACCGCCGGACTTAGAAACAAGAATTGCTATTTTAAGAAAAAAAGCAGAAATAGATAATTTAAATATTCCAGATGAAGTAATGTTATTTATTGCTAATAAAATAAAAAGCAATATAAGAGATCTTGAAGGATCTTTAATAAGAGTTGTTGCTTATGGAGCAATTGATAAAATAGAAATTACAATTGATGTTGCAAAAGAAGTATTAAAGGATTTAATTAATAAAGAAAAAGAAGATATTAATATAGAAATTATACAGGAAAAAGTATCTAAATTTTATAATATTAATTTAAAAGATTTTAAAGCAAAAAAAAGAACACACACTATAGCTTTTCCAAGGCAGGTAGCTATGTATTTAAGCCGTATATTAACTGATTTATCTCTTCCAGAAATAGGAAGTCATTTTGGGGGAAGAGACCACACAACAGTACTTTTTGCTTATGAGAAAATAAAGAGATTATTGGAACAAGATAAAAATTTCTATAAAACAATGGAAAAAATTCAGAATTATATAAAAGAATAATTCAGGTCTGATTTAGGAGGAAATATAATGCAAATAATATGTGAAAAAACAGCTTTATTGAATGCTATTCAGGTAGTAGAGAATGCTGTTTCAACAAGAAATACTCTGCCTGTTTTAAATAATATTTTAATAGAAGCAAAGGATGATAATGTTATTTTAGTTGGTACTGATATGGAGTTAACAATAAGAAATTATTTTAAATCCGAAATACAAAAAGAAGGAAGTATAACTGTTTCGGCAAAAAAAATTAGCAGTATAGTTAGAGAACTACCAGAAGGTACAATTACTCTTCAAACTGAAAATGGAGTATTAATTGTTTCCTGTAAAAATTTAATTTTTAAAATTAAAGGATTACCTGGAGAAGAATTTCCTTCTTTTCCTGTGTTTAAACAAAGTAAAATTTTTAGTTTAAAAATAAGTGTTTTAATAGATATGATACAAAAAACAATTTATGCTGTATCAAGCGATGAAATAAGATATGTTTTAAATGGTATTTTTTTAACCATAGAAAATAATTTAATAAAAATGATATCTACAGACGGACATCGTCTTGCATATATTGATAATAAAATAGAATCAAATTCCTCTCAAGATATTAATATTATAATTCCGAAAAAAACACTCCATGAGTTAAGCAGAATAAGTGCAAATTATGAAGATAAAGATATAGAAATAAAGATAAGTGAGAATCAAGTACTTTTTACAATGGATTCTATTACAATAATATCAAGACTTATAGAAGGCAAATTTCCAGATTATAATAAAATTATACCTACAAATTTAACTTATAAAGTTAGAATAAATTGTAAAGAAATTTTGCATGCAACAAGAAGAGTTTCTTTAATAAGCAGTATTAAAACAGCAGCTATAAAATACAGATTTTTTGAAAATTCTATGGAAATCATTGCAATTAATCCTGAAGAAGGAGAAGCATGTGAAAATTTATCAATTAAAGAATATACAGGTGAAGATGTAACAATAGGATATAATTATCGTTATATGATTGATATTCTTAAAATTATGGATACAGATGAGGTTTATTTAGAATTTATCAGTCCGTTAAATCCCTGTGTAATAAGACCTCAAGATAAAGAGAATTTTATCAATGTTATTATGCCAATGAAAGTAGATAAAATATAAAATTCTTTTTCCCATCTCAAGAGTCAAATCAAAATCTCTTTTTATTTTATTAAATACAGGAGATAAATACAGCAAAAACAAAGAATCTATTTTAGCATATTATTTGTTAAAATAGGTTCTAAAGCAAATGCAAAAAATGCCGATAAATATAGAATAAATAAGGATTTTAAGAGTTATTAAGGAGGAAGTTATAAAGTGGAAAATAAGGATAATTTAAATAACAAATATGATGCAGAAAATATTCAGGTGCTGGAAGGATTAGAAGCTGTCAGAAAACGCCCGGCAATGTATATTGGCAATACAGCAATAGGTGGTTTACATCATCTTGTGTATGAGCTTGTTGATAATAGTATTGATGAAGCTCTGGCCGGATATTGTAAAAACATTAAAGTTGTCATACATATTGATAATACAGTTACAGTAATAGATGATGGACGCGGGATTCCCGTTGATATGCATAAGGGATATAAAGTTTCTGCTCTGGAAGTTGTTATGACTGTTCTTCATTCTGGAGGTAAGTTTGATAATAAAACTTATAAAGTATCAGGCGGACTGCATGGAGTTGGAGCATCTGTTGTGAATGCATTATCAGAATGGATGGATGTTGAGGTTTATAGAGAAAATAAAGTTTATTTTCAGCGCTATCAATATGGAAAACCACAGGCACCAATAAAAATAATTGGTGATACAAAAGCTTCTGGTACAAAAATTACATTTAAACCTGACAGCTCAATTTTTGAAGATATCAATTTCAGTTTTGATACTCTTTCAAATCGTTTAAGAGAACTGGCATTTCTTAATCCTGTAATAAAAATTCTGATTAGAGATGAAAGAGATGAAAAAGAACATAATTTCATGTATGAAGGCGGGATATCTTCTTTTGTTGAATTTTTAAATAAAAATAAAAATATATTACATTCCCCTATATATTGTGAAGACAATAAAGATGATGTAAATGTACAGGTAGCAATGCAGTATAATGATGGTTATAATGAGAATCTTTTTTGTTTTGCTAATAATATAAATACAATTGAAGGAGGAACGCATTTAGCTGGATTTAAAACAGCTTTAACCCGCGTTGCAAATGACTATGCAAAATCACACGGTCTTTCAAAAAGAGGAAAGGAAGAATATTCTCTTACAGGTGAAGATATAAGGGAAGGACTCACGGCTGTTATCAGCGTTAAACTGCCAAATCCGCAGTTTGAAGGTCAAACAAAAACAAAACTTGGAAACAGTAATGTAAAAGGTATCGTTGAGTCTCTTATTAATAAAAAATTATCCGAATATTACGAAGAACATCCTGATGTGGCAAGTCAAGTTATTGAAAAAGGTCTTAATGCTGCTTATGCGCGTGAATCAGCACGAAAAGCTCGTGAGCTGGCAAGACGAAAGGGAGCGCTGGATTCGGGCTTTTTACCAGGAAAGCTTGCAGATTGTTCAGAGAAAGAACCTTCTTTATGTGAGCTTTATCTTGTTGAGGGAGATTCAGCGGGAGGATCAGCAAAGCAGGGCAGAGATAGAAGATTTCAGGCTATTCTGCCGTTACGGGGCAAGATTATAAATGTTGAAAAGTCTAGACTTGATAAAGTTCTTAACAATCAGGAAATAAGAACTATAATAACAGCTCTTGGTTCTGGAATAGGTGAAGATGATTTTAATGAAACCAAACTGCGTTATCATAAAATAGTAATTATGACTGATGCTGATGTTGATGGTGCACATATTCGTACTCTTCTTTTAACTTTCTTTTACCGTCAGATGCCAAAACTTATTGAAAAAGGGTATGTATATATTGCTCAACCGCCGCTTTTCAAATTAAAAAAAGGCAAAAAAGAAATTTATATTGAAAGTGAGAGAGAATTAGATAAACATGTGTTATCTCTAGCTTATGAAGGTGATATTAAACTTAATAAAATATCCAATAATATGGAATTCACTGATAATACATATAAAATAATTATAAATACTTTAATTTCAATAGAAGAAAAATTTTTATCCTTGCAGAAAAAAGGAATAAATTTTGCAGAATTACTGAAATTGTGGACACAGAAGGAAAATCTTCCAACGCATTATGTTATTAAAGATAAAATACGCATTTATGTTTATTCCGCACGTGAACTTGAAGATTACCTTGAAAAAGATAAAGAATCTACTGAAGCACAGATAGAATTGGGAATTATAAATGGTGGCGGACATGGTCTTCCTTCTAATGTATTTAATTTAGATGAGATGAAAAAAATAAAAGAGCTTTTTCTTACACTGGAAAAAGCAGGAATTAAAATAGACGAATATGAGAAAGAAACTCCTTTTACCTGTGAACCAATATATTCTATTAAAACTGAAAAAGAAGAAATTTTAATTAAACAGGCAAAAGATATATTAACAGAAACTAGAAGTATAGGTAAACGGGGCAGTAATATTCAGAGATACAAAGGTCTTGGTGAAATGAATTCTGAACAGCTCTGGGATACTACAATGAATCCAGGTACACGCACTTTTTTACGTATTACACTTGAAGATGCTGTCGAAGCAGATCAGATATTCACAACTTTAATGGGTGATAATGTGGAGCCGCGAAGAGAATTTATAGAAACTTATGCACATGCAGTACGTAATCTGGATGTGTAAGGAAATTCAAAGGAGATAAATGTATACACAGGGCGAGAAATTAAAATCAGTTTATATTGAAGATGAAATGAAAAATTCCTATATAGATTATGCTATGAGTGTAATTGTAGGAAGAGCATTGCCTGATGTCAGGGATGGGCTTAAACCAGTACACAGGCGGGTTTTATATGCTATGCATGAAATGGGGCTTGTGCATGGCAAGCCGTATCGCAAGTCTGCTGCTGTAGTTGGTGAAGTAATGGGAAAATATCATCCGCACGGTGATGTGGCAATATATGATACATTAGTACGTTTAGTTCAGGATTTCTCCATGAGATATCCACTGGCTGACGGGCAGGGTAATTTTGGATCAGTAGATGGAGATTCTCCGGCTGCTATGCGATATACAGAAGTACGCATGGAGAAGATTACTGCAGCATTGCTCAAAGAGATTGAAAAAGAAACAGTAAATTTCATACCAAATTATGATGAATCGTTAAAAGAACCTGTTGTTCTTCCTTCAGGTTTTCCAAATTTGCTTGTAAACGGTTCCTGTGGAATAGCAGTTGGCATGTCAACAAATATTCCTCCTCATAATCTTTGCGAAGTTATAGACGGGCTGATTTATTTGATTGAAAATCCTGATGCTCAGATTGATGATTTTCTAACTATTATAAAAGGACCGGATTTCCCAACTGGCGGATATATTTACGGCAAAGATGGTATTATAAGAGCATATAGAACAGGAAGAGGAATTATAACAGTCAGGGGCAGGGTATGCACAGAAAAACTTAAAAACGGGCGTGAAAATATAATTATTAATGAAATTCCGTATCAGGTAAATAAAACAAAATTAATTGAAGATATAGCAAAATTAGTTAATGATAAAAAAGTTGAAGGAATATCAGATTTAAGAGATGAGTCAGACCGTGAAGGGATGAGGATTGTCATAGAATTAAAGAAAGATCAGATACCACAGTTAATTATCAACCAGCTTTATAAACATACACAGCTTCAGGATTCTTTTGGCATAATAATGCTTGCTCTTGTTAATAACCAGCCGAAAGTATTAAATATTAAAGAAATATTATATTATTATCTTGAACATAGGAAGGAAATTGTTGTCCGCCGTTCGAGATTTGATTTACGTAAAGCAGAAGAGAAAGCGCATATTTTAGAAGGTTTAAAAATAGCTTTGCAGAATCTGGATGCTGTTATAAAAACTATTCGTTCTTCAGCCTCACCAGAGGAAGCAAAAATCGAATTATGCAAGAAATTTAAGTTAAGTGTAATTCAAGCACAGGCAATACTGGATATGAGACTGCAGCGCTTAACAGGGCTGGAAAGAGAAAAAATAGATAAAGAGTATCTTGAAACAATTAAAATAATTGAATATTTACGCTCTATATTGGCAAATCCTAAACTGGTTCTACAAATTATCAATAAAGAACTTAACGAAATAAAACAGGAATATAAAGATGAACGCCGTACACATATAATAGAAGATGTAAAAGAGTTTAAAATTGAAGATTTAATTGCAGATGAAGATATGGTTATAACAATATCTCATGACGGATATATTAAGCGTCTGCCTGTTGCTGCATACAGAAAGCAGAGAAGAGGCGGAAAAGGTTCAACAGGAATGGAAACAAAAGAAGAGGATTTCGTTGAACATTTATTTATTGCTTCAACTCATAATTATATTTTATTTTCTACTGATTTTGGTAAATGCTACTGGCTAAAAGTATATGATATACCTCAAGCTGGAAGAGCTGCCAAAGGAAAAGCAATTGTAAATATGATAGAAATTAGCCAGGGTGAGAAAATTCGTGCGTTTATTCCAGTAAAAGATTTTAAAGAAGATCTCTATCTTGTAATGTGCACACAAAACGGAATAATTAAAAAAACATCACTGGATGCATATAGCAATCCGAGGACAACAGGTGTTATTGCAATTAATATAGATGAAGGCGATAAATTAATTTCAGCGTCTCTTACAACAGGTAAGGAAGATTTGATTTTGGCTACGCACAATGGAATCGCAATAAGATTTCCTGAAAGTGATGTTCGTCCAATAGGCAGAGTTGCCCGCGGAGTAAAGGGGATTGAACTGGAAAAAGGAGATTATGTCATAGGGATGGAAGTTGCAAAAGAAGAGGATACCCTTCTTTCTGTGTCTGAAAAAGGATTTGGAAAAAGGACAATTATAAATGAATACCGTCTGCAAAGTCGTGGTGGACATGGTGTAATTAATATTAAAATTACAGATCGCACAGGATGCGTTGTTGGAATAAAAAAAGTTACAAATGAAGATGAAATTATGGTTATAACAACTCAGGGTAAGATAATTCGTATGTCAGTTAATGGAATCAGACCGACAGGAAGAAATACTCAGGGGGTTAAAGTAATTGACCTGGACGATAATGATATGGTTGGAGCAATAGCTAAAGTTACACCAGATGATGAGGAAGTGGAAGAGGGAAACAATTTAGAAGAGACTTCCGATAATGAATAAAAAAGAAAATAGAATAAATTTTTTTCCGAAATACAGTTTTGTATTCATCATTTTTGTTATTGCATCAATGCTTAATATAACTTCTTCATATATACATGCTCTTGATGAGTTTAAAGAATATTTTGATAAAGCAAATGAATTTACAGAAAAAAAACAATATGATAGAGCAGTTACACAGTTAATGAAAATACTGGATAAATCTCCAGAAAATATAGAAGCAAGATTACTGATCTCAAATATTAAATTAATTCAGTTAAGTCATGAGGAATCCTATGATCAAGTAAAAAAAGTGTTAAAAATAGATCCTGAAAATAAAGAAGCTTTTAATGTTGGTAATAAAATTTTTCTGGATGCACTCTTAAACCGAGATTATGAAACATATCGTAATTTTATTTTTTATACATGCGATAATATTTTTAATATTCCTAATCCGGAAGTAGAATTTTTTTTGATTAATCTATTAAAAAACCATCAGAATAAATTTATTAATTCTAATAATCAAATAAACGCAAAAGGAAATATAACAATTTATTCTTTAAGCAACATATATTTTTCCTTTCAGAATGTATTACCAGTTTTGACTAAATATTTTACATATAAAGATATTGAAGGTAATTATACAGCACGCATTGCAATAAAAAATATACAGGAAGAAGAAGAAACAAGAAAAAATCCAGATAAGCTAAAAAATAAGAAATAAAAAATACTCTGTGTCCTCTGTGGTTAATTTCTTTCTTGGGAAATTTCTGGCCCGACTTTTAATCCCTTGACATTATATATTCGATATGTATATATTAGTAGTATTAAATAAAAATTATAAGGAGGTGAATTTATGGAACAGTTAATTCCTACACGTACAGAACTGCTCTTAAAAGTAGCGCATATGACTCTTGCCTAACAGGGTAAAGACCTATTAAAACAGAAGCAGGAAGCATTAATGGTCGAATTTATGAACATCATGCATGAAGGTTTCAGAATGGAAACACTTCTTTCCAGAATAGTTGCTCAGGGGCAATATGCTCTTACAATTGCTTCTGCTGTTGATGGTCAGGTAGCAGTCCGATCAGCTTCACTCGCAACAAAAGGGAAAGTCAGAGTAGATATAACAGGAAGCCAGGTAATGGGAGTGCGCCTGCCTGTTGTAAGTAAAGTAATTGGTGCATCAAGATCAATTTTAAGCCGCGGATATGGTGTGACAAGTGTCAGTTCCAGAATAAACGAAGTTGCGGAAAAATTCGAAAAACTAATTGATATAGTAATTGATAATGCTCATGTTGAAACCAGATTGCGCAGACTGGGAGAAGAAGTTTTAAAAACAAGACGCCGTGTAAATGCTCTGGAAATGGTTATTGTCCCCAGACTAAAAGAAGAGATTAAAGCTATTAAGATGATTCTGGAAGAACGTGCACGGGAAGATTTATTCAGATTGAAAAAAGTTAAAAAGATGATTTCTCTCCGCCGTTCAAAAACTGATGCACAATATCGTAAATTATTTTTATTTGAGGGCATTGAGCCAGCACTTGCAAAAACGCTTCCAAAAATTAACTTATCAGTACCGGAATATAAAACAATAAAAATAATTTCAGGTCCATTACTATATGTTGATGATATGATGGGTGTTTCTTTTGGTGAAATGGTAGAACTTATTCCTCCAACAGGAGCTTCACGTACAGGACAGATACTTGAAGTAAATGAAGATACAGCAATGGTGCAGGTTTTTGAGGGAACAGATGGAATAGATACGCAGAATAGTATTATTAAACTGAAGAAAGAACCGCCGTGTATTGATGTTTCCATGGACCTTCTCGGCAGGACATTAAACGGCATGGGCAAGCCAATTGACGGATTACCGCCTGTTGTTCCGGAAGAAAGAGTAAAAATAACAGGTTATCCTATAAATCCTTACGCACGTGATACATCATCGGATTTTATAGAAACAGGGATAGGTACTATCGATGTAATGAATACTTTACTGCAGGGGCAGAAATTGGCAATTTTTTCATGTTCAGGCTTACCGGCAAATCAGATAATTGCACAAATCATAAAGCACGCAAAAATAAGAGATGAAAAAAAATTTGTTGTTGTATTTGCCGCAATGGGAATTACCAATCAGGAAAAATCATTTTTCATGGAGCAGTTTACAGAAAGCGGAGTATCGGAAAGAGTTATATCTTTCTTGAATCTTGCCAGTGACCCGACAGTAGAAAGAGTCATTACACCGCGCTGTGCTTTAACAGTAGCGGAATATCTGGCTTTTAAGCATGAATTGAATGTCCTTGTAATATTAACAAATATGACAAATTATTGTGAAGCATTAAGAGAAATATCCAGCGCACGTGAAGAAACTCCGGGTAAAAGAGGATATCCAAGTTATATGCATACAGATTTAGCATCCATCTATGAGCGTGCTGGAAGAATCAGAGGTAAAAAAGGGTCAATTACTCAGCTTATAATTCTTACTATGCCAGATGATGATATTACACATCCTATTCCTGATTTAACAGCATATACAACAGACGTGCAGCTTGTTTTAAGCAGACAATTGCACAGTAAAGGAATATATCCGCCTATTGATATTTTACCAACTCCGCCAAGAGTCATGAACATCAGATCTGTTATGAAAAAAACAAGTGGAGACCATCAGGATCTGGTAGATCAGTTATACGGAGCTTATGCTCATGGAAGAGATTTGCAGAAACTTGTTGCAATTGTCGGAGAAGAATCACTTTCACCATTAGATAAAAAATATCTTGAAGTAGCAAAAATTTTTGAAGAACGTTTTGTAAATCAAAGAGAACAGACAATAAATGTTTTTGATTCAATGAAAAAAGGCTGGGAGATTCTGGATATCTTACCACCTGAAATTGTACATCATCAAAAGAGGATATTTATAGATAAGCCGTTGAAAGAACCGAGTGAAGGAGAAATAAAAAAGAAAATTGCATAAAATTATATTTTATTTTAGGGGTCGTCATGAAATAAGTATCACAATGTGATAGTTATTTCATGACGACCCCTTAGCTTATAGCTTCAGAAATTTATAAAATTTGGATACATTCTCGAATGCATACGTCCGAATGTTATATTTCGTAAAATTTCATTTCAAAATATGTCAGAAAAAGGAGCAAGGGCACATGAAGTTTTAGAAATTCCTCAAAATCGAAAAAATGAACCACAGAGTGCACTGAGATATATTTATAATTTTAAAACTCTGTGTCCTCAAATTAAATTTTACTTATAAAAGCTTTGTGTTTTATGATCTTTCTTACTTTTTTTTTGAGAACACTGAGTAATAAATAAAAATAAAATAAAAAATACTCTGTGTTCTCTGTGGTTAATTTCTTTCTTGAGAAACTTCTGATTATTATCTTTAATGGTAACAAAGAAAGGTTTGCCAATAGGATACGAAATATTTCCCGGAAATACATATGAAGGTTATAAAAAATATCTTAAAATAACAGGAGAAAGTAATATTGAATTAGATTTAAAAAAAATAGAGCAAGAAGCTAAGTGGGATGGGTTACATGGAATTATCACAAATGCAAA
>JACRDZ010000257.1 GCA_016212735.1 Candidatus Firestoneibacteriota bacterium
AGGGCACAGAGGGGGAGAACTTAAAAATTCTTCTAACTCATTAATATTTAAAGGTTTCTCTCTAGTTCTCTGTGGTTAATTTTTGACATTACCATAGGAGTAAAAAGGATAAAATATGTCATTTATTGAAACAGCTAAAAATAAAAAAGCAATAATATTATTGTTAATAGTTATTCTTTTATTAACAATAATATTATTATATAAATTATGGCCGAAACATGAAGATATTACAGATAATTCTCCACCTCTTTTTACTTCAAATGAGGAAATTATAAATATAAGTCTATATTTCGGTTCTGAAGACGATGATGAATTCGTTATAGAATCGCGCGAGATATATAAAACCAAAATATTGATAAACCAGGCAAAACAGTCTATTTTAAAACTTATGGAAGGGCCAAAAACAGATAAAGCCACAAAAATTATTCCTGACGGAACAAAATTACGTGAACTGTATCTTGAAGAAGGACGCGCATATGTCGATTTCAGTAAAGAAATATCCGAAAATCATCCTGGCGGAAGTAAAGCAGAAACTGCTACAATTAATAGTATTGTAAATACTTTAATAAGAAATTTTTCTGAAATTAAAGAAGTTCAAATTTTAATAGAAGGCAAAATAGAAAATACACTTGCAGGACACATAGATATAAGACAGCCGTTTAAAGCAAAAGGTGCAGAATGAAAAGAATTGATGGCAGAGTAAAAAATGAATTAAGAAAATTAAAATTAACTAACAATTTTATCAAATATCCGCAGGGTTCAACATTAGTTGAATTTGGAGATACAAAAGTAATCTGTACTGCTGCAATTGAACCAGGAGTCCCTTCTTTTCTTAAAGGTAAAAAAGAAGGATGGATAACATGTGAATATTCAATGCTGCCTGGATCGAATAAAACCCGGATACCACGTGAATCAACAAGTGGAAAAATAAAAGGCCGTA
This sequence comes from Candidatus Firestoneibacteriota bacterium, assembly GCA_016212735.1. Next base: position 941 of record JACRDZ010000257.1, read on the forward strand.
CGCATGAAATACAAAGATTGATTGGCAGAAGTCTTCGTGCTGTTATAGATTTACGTAAAATCGGTGAAAACACAATATGGATAGATTGTGACGTAATTCAGGCTGATGGGGGGACAAGGACAGCCTCTATTTCCGGAGCATTTGTATCATTACATAGTGCAATCTCAAAAGCTATTTCCGAAGGTTTATTTAATGAATGGCCTATTAAAGGATTTGTCGCAGCAGTCAGTGTCGGGATTGTTGATAACAATTATCTCCTGGATTTAAATTATGCAGAAGATTCAAAAGCTTCTGTAGATATGAATGTAATAATGACTGATAAAGATGAATTTATTGAGATACAGGGAACAGCGGAAAAAAATACATTTAACTATAATGATGTTCAAAAATTATTAAAACTTGCTTTAAAAGGTATTAAAAAAATTATAAAATTACAAAAAAAAATACTGAAAGTATAGTAAGCGTTTATGAAAATAATTATAGCTACACGTAATTTAAACAAAATAAAAGAAATAACCAGCATTATCTCTATACCTGATGTTGAATTCATGTCAATGAATAACTTCCCTCAAATACCTGAAATCCATGAGACAGGGACTAATTTCACAGAAAATGCTTTAATAAAAGCAAAAACTGTTAATAAATATACAGGATATATTACTATGTCTGATGATTCTGGTCTGGAAATAGAAGCTTTAGGAAATAAACCTGGAATAAATTCTTCCAGATTTCTAGGTGAGAAAACAGATTATAATTTTAAAAATAATAAAATCCTGGAATTATTAAAATCAGTCCCTTATAATGAACGAAAAGCACGTTTTGTATGCAGTATAGCTATATGTTTTAATTCAGAAGATTATAAAGTTGTCAGCGGAATTTGTGAAGGATATATTTCTTCTGATATCCGTGGGGAACAGGGATTTGGATATGATCCAATTTTTTTAGTCCCTGCATATAAAAAGACATACGCAGAACTTAATGAGAATATTAAAAATAATATAAGTCATCGTGCTCTTGCATTACAAAAAGCAAAAGATATTATTTTAGAAAGATGTGGAAATCAATTTAAAACAAAATCCTTTTGAGTTAATTTAGCTGCTTTTCTCAAATCCAATTTTTCTTTAAATGTTAAATCAGATTCTGGATAAGATATTGTAAGAAAATAAATATCATGTTTCAGACTTATCTCATAAAAACCATCTTCCTGTGAAAGAATTTCCTTTTTTTCTTCTCTGTCCTGATCTTCAAAACAAATAATTGCTTTTGCAAGAGGTATCATCGTGGAATCATTCTGTTTTAATGAAAGTTTTCCTGAAATATATACATAATCAACAGCAAATTCATCCGGACCATTTCCAATAGGTGTAATTATTATATGTGAACTGCTTCTATCCTGCAAAGATGCAAATGAATTATGGAATAAAATATATTTTCTTCTATATCTTACATAAAGCAAAAATGATAAAGTTAATAAAAATATCAAAAATAGATTAATTACAGTAAATTTTAAAAATCTTTTTAATCTGCTTTTATTTTTACTAAATTTATTACCATTAGCATTTGTAAATTTACTGAAAATCAAACCGCAATTTTCACATTGATTTAAATTTATTTCATGTTTTTGGCCACATACAGGGCACTTCATAATATTTCCTTTTTAAATATATAGATATATGGAACAAATTCATATTGATTTTACCATTTTATATAATTATAACACACCTTTTTTAATAGTGCTATTTCATTTAAAATATTATAGTATTTATTAGTATAAGTTCCTCTGAAATATAGAACTTCCTGATA
>JACRDZ010000258.1 GCA_016212735.1 Candidatus Firestoneibacteriota bacterium
AACTAAATTACTAATATTAATCGATTCTATTAGTCAAATTTAGGGGGAGAAAGATAAAATTTAGAAAAAATGAGTAATGTCAATAAGTTAACTCAAATTCAAACAAAAACTTTTGACATTACCTTAAATATTAAAAGGAGATATAATGAAAATAATTCCCCAAAAAAACATTAAAAAATATATTTTTTTAATAATAACCTGTTCTTTAATGATTTTTATAAACATAAATCAAATATTATCCGATGAGAACAAAACAGAAATAACTAATTTGATAAAAGATCTTGGAGATAAAGACAGGGCATCTCAAGCCATTGAACAATTAGTAAGTAAAGATGAAAAAGCACTCATCCCGGAATTATTTTCCGCACTGGATGATCATAATACACTGATACGGAAAAATGCTGGGATAGTAATTCAAAAGATAGGTAAACATTCAATCCCTGGTCTATCTAAAATTTTAAAAGACAATAATATTAAAGACCCGGTTAAAGATTACGTAATATCAATTTTAGGAAAAATAGATGATGCAGATGTCATTCCTGTATTAATTGAAACGCTCTATCTTAACAATACACTCTTACAAAATAATTCTATACGCATATTAATAACCAGAACTGAACCTATAGTCCCTTTTATTAAGACTTATCTTTCCAATACTTCTGATCTAAATTTTTATCGTGGGATATCAAAACTTCTCGGCGGTTTAAATAAACCAGAAGCGTATAAACTATTATATACCTTAATAGATAACAAAGATTTATTAGTAAGAAAAAATACCGTATATGCATTGGGGAAAATAAATACTGCAGAATCAGTTTCTATTCTTGCTAAAAAGGTTATTGAAAAAGATGAAGATATAGGTATAAAAATGACCGCAGCAATTTCACTCCAGCGTCTTGCAACACCTGAAGCTTTCAATGCTATTATTGCAATATTCAGACAACAGGGAGCATTAATCCCTAATTGTTCATGTGAACATGATAAAAAACCTGTTGTACCAAGAATAGTCGGAGAATTCCAGATTTTCGTCAAAGAAGAAATTTTAAGTTCACGTTCTACAGAATCTTACGAATTACTTGACAAAAATTACGATTTAATAAAAAAAATAATTAAAGATGCAAATGAAGACATACAAATACGTTATTTTATGTTAGATATCATAGACGAAATGAATAATGAAAGATCTGTCCCCTTCTTTTTGGAAGCTTTCGATTATGGGTCTAAATTTCGAATCATGTCTATATTTGCGATTTCACATATCGGGGACAAAGCGATTCCTGAGCTTCTGGAATTTATCCAGAATGACAGAAGTGAAAAATATATTAAAACACTTGGAGAAATTTTTAATAAACTTAGAATAAAAACAAGTCCAGCAAATAATGGACTGATACTTAAATCATACGAAAATGCTGCTCCTGATATTAAAAAAAGATTTATTAAAATTATGTTATATGCAGATAATATGGATTTTTTAGCTGTTATTTCATATAAAGCTAATACTGAACAGCGTGAATTAATTGCAAATACAATAAGAGAAGAAAATGGTGAAAGTTATTTTATAAATATTTTGCAGCTAAATGATACTGAACTTTCTATATTAGCATGTAATAACCTTAGACAGCTTAAAAGTCAGAACGCTATTCCATATCTTTTTCCTTTGTTGCAAAATAAAGACAAAAGACTTCAGGAAACAGCCAAATATGCTATTAAAGCCATTTCAATAAAAAATAAAACTGATTTTTATATTAAAAATTATATGAATAATAAAATATCACAAGATATAATTGAAGTTTTCAGGGAAATTCTTACTGATTTTGGACCGGAAATTGCCCCAATCCTGATTGCAAATCTTGATAATAAAGATTCAACAATTGTAAAAGAAACAAGTATTGTATTATCTCAGATAGGTTCTCCTGTTGCTTCAGAATTGATTAAAGCAATTTCAGATAAAAGCAAAAAACGCTCTGGTGAAGTTATATCTATTCTTAAACATATGGATAAACAGGTAATTCCATATTTAATTCATTCTATGGATTCTCAGGATAATCTTGTTGTGTTTACAGCTAAGGAAGTAATACGGTCTTTTCCTGAAGAAAGCATTCAGTATCTTATAAAAGGATTGGAAAATGACAATTTAAATATTCGTTTAGGATGTACAGAACTATTAGCGGAAAAGAAAAATCCTGAAGCAATACCTGTGCTAATTGATTTTCTAACAGCAGAAAATAAATCTTTCCAATTCAAATCTGTTTTTGCGCTTGTCAAATATCAGGATATGATTATAGAACCTCTTTATAAAAGATGGGAGAAAAATAATATATCTCCAAACTTTCTTATTAATCTAATAAATATAATTACAGGGAAGAATAAAGATATTTTAAAAGAAAATCAGTTAAAGATATTTAATCAGAATGTTGCTAAAATCTATAATACAGTTGGCAATAGCGCTCTGGATAAAATGATTATTATGGCAAGAACATATAAAGATATTGAGACTAAGAATGATATATTTAATTATTTGAAAAAATCAAAGGATAAAAGGGTTTCTTCTCTTTTTATTGAAAATCTTAATAATGAGAATCCAGATATTGTAATAGATTCTATTGAAGGACTGGCTAATATTAAAGAAGAAAAAGCTCTAGAATATTTGTTAAAGATTTTAAACACTACCAATGATAATAGAATACGGCAATCAGCTTCTATTGCTTTAAAACAAATTACTGAAGTGAAAGGTCTTAAATGAAAAAAGGGGATAAAAAAGAAACAATCTGTGTTCTCTGTAGTTAATTTTAACATTACCTTAACTCAATTTAGGAGGAAAATATGACGATACGTATTGGTATTAATGGATTTGGGAGGATTGGAAGAAATGTTTTACGTGCGGCTGTATTAAATGGTGCATTAAATAATGGTTGTGAATTTGTTGCTGTTAATGATTTAACTGATTCAAAAACACTCGCTTATTTACTTAAATATGATTCAATACATGGAATATTTTCTGCTAAAATCGAATTTGGTGGAGATTTTATTTCCATAAATGGTAAAAAAATTAAAGTATTATCAATAAAAAATCTGGCTGAACTACCATGGAAAGAATTAGGAGTTGATATAGTAGTTGAATCAACAGGTCTTTTTACCAGCAAAGAGAAAGCATCTCAACATATATCTTCTGGTGCAAAAAAAGTAATAATTTCAGCGCCTGCTACAGACCCTGACATAACAATTGTTATGGGTGTAAATGAAAAAATGTATGATCCTTTAAAACATAACATTATTTCTAATGCTTCATGTACAACAAACTGTCTGGCTCCTGTTGCAAAAGTAATTAACGATAAGTTTAAAATAAAAAAAGGACTTATGACTACTATTCACGCATATACAAATGACCAGAGTATTCTGGATTTACCTCATAAGGATTTACGCCGTGCACGAGCTGCTGCTCTTTCTATGATTCCAACAACTACTGGTGCAGCAAAAGCAGTTGCACTTGTATTACCTGAACTTAAAGGGAAACTTAATGGATTGGCTATAAGAGTCCCTGTACCAAATGTTTCTTTAGTTGATTTAGTAGTAGAATTAGAAAAGCCCGCAACTGTTGAAGAAATTAACGCATCTATTAAGAAAGCCAGTGAAAACGAACTTAAAGGAATTCTGGAATACTGCGATGAACCGCTTGTCTCAAAAGATTTTAACGGGAATCCGCATTCATCTATTTTTGATGCATTATCAACTTATGTAATTGAAGGTAATTTAATAAAAATATTTTCATGGTATGATAATGAATGGGGATATTCTTCAAGAGTTGTTGATTTAATAAAATATATTGCGCGATAATTAAAAGGTTCTATGTCCACTATTACCTTCGTAAGGAATTTAAATGATCGAGATTTTTAAAGAACAGGATAAAAAAATATTTAATGAAAGAATACAAAAAATTCTTCATCGAGGAGAGAATCTATCTTGTGAAGTTCATGTAAAAGTTGAGGAGATAATAGAAAAAGTCAAAAATGAACGTGATAAAGCTCTTTTTTATTATACTAAAATATTTGATAAAATAACCTTAACACGTGATCAAATGCTTGTAA
>JACRDZ010000260.1 GCA_016212735.1 Candidatus Firestoneibacteriota bacterium
AAATTAATTTTAATTTTATAAAAAATAAGACCGCAAAATATCAATATTTTCCCTCATTATATCTTTTCTTGAGCATATGTTAAAATTTCAATAAAAAGTTGGCATCTAATTTGCCTTTAAATCAAAAAAGGGGATAAAAATGAACCACAGAGGCCACAGAGATTTACTCTGTATTCTCAAAAAGGAGGGTATATGAAAAAAACAAATTATTCCATGTTTGAAAAAATTTTATTAATAAAGTTGAGTGTTCTCTGTATTTTTATTTTTAGTTGTGGCAAAAAAAGCAGTAAAAATTCTCAAATACAAAAAAATATACAAACCAAAATTGCTCCGATAAAAATATTTATAAAGTGGCCTTATGAATTAAATAATACAAAACAAGCACAAGCTCAATACTACAGAATACCTCTTTCTTCTCGCAGTATTAAAATTACTATAACTGGGCCTAATATTAAAAATTCTATTGAATCAACCATTAATAAAGAAAACAATAATATCAGTGAATTAAGTATGGAAATTCCTGTTGGGCTGACTTATTTTGAAGTTACTGCATTTGAAGGAGAAAATGCATCTAGCAAAAAATTTGCCAATGGTGAGGTGGTTTATAATATATTACCTGATATTATTAATGAGATTAAAATATCTCTTAAAGGGATTCCTGATTCAATATCTATTTCCCCTGACTATATGCAGATGAAAACTAATGAAAAATATCAATTAATAGCAAATGTCTATGATGTTGATGGCTTTGCATTGCCTGAAGAAAAAATAATATGGGAAATCGAAAATAATACAATTGCAAAAATAGATAGTACAGGTATGGTTACAGGATTAAAAGATGGATCAACTTATATAAATGCAACTGCAAAAGAAATTAAAGCAAAAGCTTATATACAGATAACAGATCTTACCCAACCGCAAAATATTTCTGTTTTACCAGGCAATAAACAAATAACGTTAAAATGGAGTGAGGCAAAATCTGCTATATCTTATTCTATTTACTACTCTTTTGATTCTACTAATTTTTCTCTAAATAAAATCTTTCTTAAAGAAACTTATGACACAATGTTTATACATACAAACTTGGAAAACGGTAAAACATATTTCTATGAAATAAATGCTATTAATCAGAAATTATCTGAAAGTTCAAATATCATATCTGCATGCCCTACAGACACATTCCTTTATATTACCTGTGAAAAATCACTGCAGGAATTTGCTGTTGATAAAAATACAGGGAATCTATTTAAAATTGCAGATACGCAAATATATACAAAAACTGATTCAAAAACAGATAAGAATATGGCATTAAGTTATAGCAAAAAAATGCTTTATGTTTTATCCTGTTATAACAGTGGAATAATTTATCAATTTTCAATTGATGAAATTTCAGGTAAACTTAATAAAATTGCAGAGATAGAAACAGGGACACAGCAAAAAAACATTAAAATAGATCCTGAAGAAAAATCATTATATATTGCAAATTATGATGATAATACTGTATCAAATTACGATATTCTTGATAATGGTGATTTAGCATGGAAATATAATCTTGGAAAATTTTATGGCCCAAATGCAATAGCAATCCATCCTTTGAACTACTTTCTGTTTATTGCAAACTATAAAAGCGACGGAGGTAAATATTATCTTTACAAATATAATTTGCAAGATACTCCTATATATAAAGATAAAATGTCTGTAGTTAAAAATATAACTTCCATGTTATTCTCTCCAAACGGGGACTTCATTTATATGCTTAGTGATACAGAAAATCGGATTGATACATATTCTGTTAAAAAAGATGGTAATATTATATTATTTGACTCTTCATCTGCCGGATATAAGCCAGGTTGTCTGACAGGTACTCCTCAAGGTAAATTTATGTATTCTGCCAGTTACAGCAGTGACTATATTGTATCTTATAAAATTGATGAAGAAACAGGGATTCCTTATCAAAATGAAATTGTAAAATGCGGTAGTGGACCGCAGGATATAATAATTAATCCAGAAAACGATTTTCTTTATGTTGCAAATTCTAAAGAAAATACTGTTTCTATCTATAAAATTAATCCTCTTAATGGAACGTTAACATTTTTAAATAAAGTTGAAACTCTTGAAAATCCAAATGGTTTATGTTTATTTTCACCAATACAAACAGGACAAGTTGAAATAGAAATTGAGTGATTTTAAAATTGTTCAATATTGCCCTTTTTTTATTTAAAATTATAAAATGTTGAATAAGTAGAACGAGGCTCTTTTATTTCTATTTTCTGGCCTGGGAAAGCTTTAAGTCTAAAATTAATCCAGAATTCTTGAACCATAGTATCTTCATATATATTTTTTATACTGAAATGAACCTCCCAGCAATGAAGGTCACGTATAAATTCAATACTCTGTTGTTCTCGCTTAAAATCCTTTCCGTAAAATCTTTTATAAATATCGTTGTTCCTGAAATAATCTCTGAACACTATCATCCATTTTTTGCTGAATTCAAACTGTAAATCTCCAGTAATTGAAGCATAACTATTGGTACTTCTTAATAATGGCAATCCTGGGAGTGATGGCTCTGTTTCATCAATATAAATATGGTAATATCTTGAATTAAAACCAATTTTGCTGTTCTCTGTTAGTTTATATTTAAGTTCAATATAAGTATCATTAAGTTTAAATTTTTCTTTATGAATTCCCTGATATTTAGCTTCATATTTGTCATTTTCATCTGCATATATATCCCAACGCGATTCATTGCCAATTTTTAAATTGTTATTTGGTTCAAATTGTAAAAATGATGCAATGTCTCTGAATTTCGTACGGTATTCAGGGATTTCTTCTCTTTCTCTTTTTCGCAGTTCATAACTTGTTTCAATAGAGAGTTTAAGTTCTTCTTCTGAAGTCTCCAAAGAGATAATATCTTTAATTTCATTTTTAACTATACCATTATAAATAGTATATCCTGTGCCAGTTAATTCATCAAGCTGACGTGTATAATCATGAATCAATTCGTTTCTTAGATAACTTGTTATGTCCAGAGTCAATCTTAATTGAGTATCATAACTCCCGTAATTGCGATCTTTTAGATTTACAGGGTCATGATTTGAATACCAATTTTGTATATATCTTACAGTTGGAGAAAGAGAAGTTCTGGGTAATAAATTAAAGCTTGTCATAAGAGACTGTGAAACATAAGCATTACGATAAAAATAATCTGTAGCTTCTATTCCTGTTGAGTCATTTTTATAGTGTTTCTGAAAACGATAAGAATATAAAATATCAGGTTTATAATAAATTGACTGATTTAGTATTTCACCTATTGGTTTTTTAATAAAATCAAGTTTAATTTCTGGTATTGCCTTGGTATTTTCAACATATTCCTTTAAGCTGTCATCCCATGTATTAACATCCTGTCTTAAAGCAGAAATCGTATAAGTATCTTCTGATTTGATTAAAGAAAAATTAACATCCTCATTTAAATATCTTACTGGAACATTTTCATAATCCAATTCAAAATCAGGATCACTTAGTCTCTTATAACTAACTTTTACAGTAAGTTTTGGTATAATTTCATGACTTATATAAATTTGAGATTTCCACCTGTTTAAAGGATCTACACCATAAGGATTATAATAACGTCCTTTTGAAGTATCAAAATAAATAGCTCTTTCATCATTACTATAGAAATAGAAAGACCCACGCTTGTTTTCATCTACATAATAATTATATTTAATACCTTTACCATAACCTCGCCGTTCCCATAAATCAAAAAGAAATGAACCATATGTATATGGAGGAGTTGTAAAATGTAAAGCTGTTTTTGCCCACCAGCCGTATTTGGAATTATAACCTGGTAAAAAATAAAATGGAGTATATTTTAACAAATATACATATACAGGAGAATATAATACAGGAACCTGTCCAACATGAAAAAATACATTATGAGCAATTATCTTATCATTTAAATATATTATCATTTTATTAGCTTCGAAATTATAGTGAGGGTCTTCATTGTCACACGTAGTCATAATGATAGGGGTTTCTGTCTTGAAAGTTTTTTTATCAGTTTTATAAACTTTTGCAGTTTTAAAATGCCATGGGGTAGAGTAAATAATACTTTCTTCTGCTATACTTGTCCCATCTTTTACATTATATATTATTTTATTACCTTTAAATACTGTCCCTTTCTCTTCAAAAATGACATTACCTGTAGCAATAATTTTACTGCTATCAAGATTATATTCAACTTCATCCGCAGAAAGTTTTTTTAAGCTCTGTATTATATGTACATTCCCTTTGCCAAAAACAGTATTTTGAGATGAAACATATTCAAGATAATCTCCGGTAATAGTTATAGGATTGGTTTCTTCTGTCAGACTTTTTGATGAATATAGAAATATATTTAATAATACCAAAAATATATAGATTTTGATTTTTTTCATAATTTATTTTTTTCATAGGGGTTGTGACGAAATAACTTACGCATTCAGGCGCTCAGATTCTGGTCAGATTTGGCTGATCCGATTGAGCAAAATCTGAGGCGTAGCACATAGCTACGTTGAATATTTTGCGATTGAGGATCGGACAAAGATGACCTGAAGATGAGATGCATCAATGTGTAAATTATTTCGTTATAGCCCCTATAATCGTTTTAAAATACTTATGGCTTCTCCTACTATAAATAAAGAGCCAGAAATACATATCAAATCATTTTGCCCAGCTTTAGTTCTAGCATAGTTTATGCTTTCTGTCATTGTAGGAAAAACTTTAATGTTATTTGAATATTTTTCTGCAATTGTGTACAGTTCATAAGGATTTGATGCTCTTTCATAGGAAATCGTTGTCAGAATGATCTCATATGCTGATTGACATAGATTCTTGAGAATTTTCTCTTTATCCTTATCTTTCATAATACCGATTATCATATAGATACGTTTATCTGAAAAATATTTCTTAAGATTATTATTTAATATCTCTGCTCCATCCGGATTATGTGCTCCATCAAGCAAAATATACGGATTTTTTGAAACCAGTTCCATGCGTCCTGTCCAATAGGCATTAAGAAGCCCTTTGTAAATACATTCGTCATTTAAATCAATTAGTTTAGCCTGTGCTAAAAGTTCAATACTACAAATAGCAAGTGAAGAATTAAAAATCTGATGTTCTCCTATCATAGAAATCGACAAATTTTTCCAATGTTTGTTTACTCCATTATAATCAAAGTCACTTCTTTCAATTGTCAGTGAATTTATTTTTGAGCTAAAATCTCTGTTATAAATGAATAATTCAGCATTTTTTTCTTTACATATATTAATAATAACATCCTGTGCTTCTTTTACTGATACTCCTGTTACTACTGGAATAGATGGTTTTATTATTCCAGCTTTTTCCATTGCGATTTTACTGTATGTATCTCCCAGTATATCTGTATGCTCTAATCCAATAGAAGTAATTATACATAATTCAGGTGTTATGACATTTGTTGCATCCAGCCGTCCACCCATACCAACCTCTATTAAAGCAAAATCAAGTTTCTGGAGAGAGAAGTATTGAAATGCAATAGCTGTTGTTATCTCAAAATATGTAGGATGAGTTTCATCTTTATCAGGCATTTTATCTATTATATCAATAATGTGATTGGTAAGCTCTATAACCTTTTCTTCTTTTATTTTAACTCCATCAAA
>JACRDZ010000261.1 GCA_016212735.1 Candidatus Firestoneibacteriota bacterium
CTTCGCACAGCCGCCGCCCGTTATCTGCTCATTGCGGGCTTATTAGCTTAAATTAAAAGAGGAGAAATTGTAATGTCCGATTACTATGTTTGCCAAAACTCTCATGTTTCGTGGCGTTCAATTGCCGATCATGTATTAATAGTTGACCATAAGAGAAGACAGTTGCTTACATTAAACAATGTTGCTGGAACAATATGGGAATTATCTGACACATGGACACATGTAGACCATATTGTGGCGTGTATACAAAATATTTACGACATTGATCTCAACACGGCAAAACAAGATGTATTACCTTTTATAGAATACCTTTTAGCAGAAGAACTTTTAATTACGAACAAAAGCCACGTAAAACCATCACTAAAAACAGATAATAAATGGTCAAATTGTTTTAATGAAAATATACCCGCAGATTTAAAATCCTTTTGCTTAAAAAACAGTATTCCCCTTGTTGGTCTTTTAGAAATTACCGAACATTGTAATTTACACTGTCAACACTGTTACAACTCTCCCAAAAAAACCAAAGAACTATCCTTCTCTGAAATAACATCAACGTTAGATAATTTGGCTTCACTTGGTTGCCTTGACCTCTTGATTACTGGAGGTGAACCTACCACACGCTCTGATTTTTTAAATATATTATGGTATGCAAGGAAAAAAAAGTTTTCAATAACCTTAAAAACAAATGCTACGAAAATAGATAATCTTCTTGCACAATTTTTGAAAAAAGCCTTTGTTGTTGAAGTTCATTTTAGTATATATAGTTTGCTTGCCGATGAACATGATGCAATAACTGGTGTACATGGTTCACTTAATAAAACACTTATAGGAGTAGAAAATCTTAGAACCGCTGGGTTAAAAGTCAATATAGCCTGCCCCCTTACAAAGATAAATTATCGATCAGTAAAACAAGTAAAAGAATTTGCTTTAAAAATATGGGCTAACTGCGGTTTTGATCCAGCCATTACTGCAAAAATAGATGGAGATAAATCACCAATAAATTTAAGGCTTGAGACAACAGAATTAGATCAACTATATGAAAGCAAAATTTATTCTGAGATTATTTTTCCTCATTTATTAAATACTAGCGATACTTCTTCAACGGGGGTGGCTACCTTATCAAAAAAAGAAACAAATCTTCCTGTATGTGGCGCTGGTAGTTCCATGGTTTGTATTACTGCTTATGGTGATGTAATTCCTTGCGTCGCGCTTCCGCTTGTTGCTGGCAACATACGGGAGAAATCATTAAAAGAAATATGGAAAACTTCTGCTGTTTTGAAAGAAGTTAGATCTCTAACGTTTGATAAGTTTACAGAATGTAAAAATTGCGAAAAAATTTCAGTTTGTATGAGATGTCCGGGCATATTTTACTCTGACAACGGTAATATTTTTATGCCATCTCAAGCTATTTGTCTTATTGCTAGTTATTCCAAAAAAACAATAAAAGATGGCGAACTTGATTAGCAAAAAAAGTATATGCTACCATGTATACTTCCGAGAAGAATAAATCCACTTATAAAGGAGGTGAAAACAAATGAAAAAAATGTATACACCACCATGTATCCTTTCGAGAACAAATGTTGAATCTACAATGGGAATGGGATGCCCTACTCATGGTATTCGTTCCCAGATTAGTTGTAAGTGTTGAAAAACATGAAATAAACAAAAAAGGAAGGTGAGCCTTATGGACAAGAAAACATACACACCACCATGTATCCTATCGAGAATAAATGTTGAGTCTACGATGGGAATGGGATGTCCTGGTCATCTGTCTTCGCAGCAAATTAGTTGCAAGTGCTGAAATTAAAATTAGGGGATGACCATAAAAGCATAAAAGAATTAAATCCCTAACAATGCGCTACAGTGGATTGGTGACAGCGGCGAAAAAACCGCCGCCGTCACCAACCCCTGAGCTTTAACGTACGAAATATAAAAACCAAATAAAACAAAGATAAATAAGTTTTCAGTGGACAAAATTGATAAATAAATTTGAATTGTTAATATTACATCGAATTGCATTAAGATTAAAACAAATATAAAAATAAATAAAACTAAATAAAAAAATTAAAAATAATTAAAATTACAACTTAATCAATACAGCGGACTTTTAACACGCAGGCGAAGAAAGATAAAGAATTATAAAAACAGGAGGATATATAATGAACAAACGCAGAAAAGAAAAGATTTATAGAAAAAATTTATCTATAATTATTTTTGTGGTGTTTATCATTTTTTTTATTGTATGCAATACCTCTTTTGTTTTTTGTAGTATTTTAAATGTACCGGCAGATTATGTAACGATTCAGGATGCTATTACTGCGGCTGGAGAAGAAGATACAATTCAGGTTGCCCCCGGAGTTTATAATGAAAACCTAATTTGGAATTCTAAATCAATACATCTTATTGGTTCTGGAGCCGACACTACAATTATTGATGTTTTAGGTTCCGGAAGATGCTTAACAATGACTTCTGTACCTGCCTTTGCAACAATTACTGGTTTTACATTCAGAGGAGGAAATGTAAGTAACTATGGTGGAGGATTATATCTTGACCATTCGCATCCAACTTTGTCTAATAATATTATAATCGAAAATATAACAACAGCCAGTAGATCTCTGGGTGGAGGAATTTATATTAATTATTCTAATCCTGTTTTAATTAATAATATAATTAAGAAAAATCGATGCAGCGATGAAGGCCGTGGAGCTGGAATTTTTCTTAACTATTCTTTAGCAACTTTGAGAAATAATATTATTACAGAAAATTTTACATATAAAGGCCGTGGTGGTGGAGTCTATCTTCAATTTTCTTCTCCTGAAATAACTGATAATATTATTACATTCAATACTGCCAGCAATTCCCTTGGATTAGGCGGTGGTTTATTTCTTATTGCTTTTTCTAATCCGAAAATTTCTAGAAACACAATAGAGAGCAACTTGGCAGACTCCAAAGGCGGTGGAATGTGGATAGATAATAATTCTAAGCCAATAATTAGTAATAACATTATATCAAAAAATAGTGCGCGATGGGGTGGTGGTGGTATAGGAATGGAACTTTCTGCTCCAACTATCACAAATAATACTTTTTCTTCAAATACTAATATAGCAACTAATGGCGGAGCATTTTATATTAATGCTTCTACACCAAAAATACAAAATAATACAATAATAGGTAATTCAACTGCAAGTGCAGGTGCAGGATTATATATTGTTAATTCTATTGCAGAATTAACCAATAATATAATTGTAAAGAATTACGGGCGTTATTATGGAGCGGGAGTATATCTTGATAATGCTTCCTCAATCTTGATAAATAATACAATATCAGAAAACAGTTTACTTCTTGGTAATGCAGGTGCAGGAGTTTATAACTATGGAACAGGTGTCCCTAATATTACAAATTGTATTATATGGGGAAATAAAGGAGCTTCGGATCTTAGTGGAACCACTGCAACTTTTTCAGATGTCGGAACAGGTGAAGCAAGCGGTAACGGAAATATATCAATTAATCCGATGTTTATAGATACTTCAAATAATGATTATCATCTGCAATCAGGCTCACCATGTGAAAACACCGGAACTTTAAATAATGCACCCGAATATGATTTTGACGGGGAACCAAGACTTGCTTCGTCAGGAGGAGATGGCATCCCTGATATTGGTGCGGATGAAATATTGAATAATAAGTCACCTAAAGCAAGTGGAGGTAATGATATTAATATATTAACCTCTGAACAGCCACTTACTATTATTTTAGGACTGGCAAGCGATGAAGATGGAGATGCATTAATTTATAGATGGACTGAAAATGGAATAGTTCTCCTTGATTGGACAGATACCGGTGAAAATGGTGAGGCAAATCTTAATCTTATACAATTATCAGCATTGAGTGCTGGTGTCCATAATTTAACTTTGGAAGTATCTGACGGAAAATTAACTGCAAGCGATACTATGATATTAACAGTTGCAAATACTCCTCCTGTTTCTGCACCGGCAGGTGGCGGGACATTTGAAATTTTTACGAATATTAATTTATCAGGAACCGTATCAGACTATGATGGTGACATTTTAAGCTATAGATGGTATGACAGTAATACAGAATATAGATCAGGTTCAATTAAAACCAATAGTGGCGGTGCACCTGTTGAGGTTCCTGTTTTTACAATCGAAGGTGGGCTTCCTCTGGGAATATATGAAATATTTTTAGAAGTTTCAGATGGAGTAAATCCTGCTGTTAAAAATAAAATTACTATTGTTACTCTTGATACAACTGCCCCAACTTTAACACCAGAATCAAATATAATGATCCTTTGGCCTCCAAATGATAAAATGGTTGATATCTTAATTAGTGCAAATGTACAAGATAATAGTGGCTCATCTATACTTGATGTTATAGTTAATTGCGCTGATCCTGATTTGGATGAAAATGATATACTTGTTGTTGACATTAACCAAACAACAGGATTAATAAAACTACAATTAAGAGCAAAAAGAACAGGTTATTCAAACGAACGAATTTATAATATTGCTATAACTGCTACAGATGCATCATTAAACTCATCAAGCGCAGCAGTAAGCATTGTCAGTCCTCACGATCAGAGAAAAAAATAATTAAACTGAGAATTCATAAGGAATTTAGGGGACTGTCATAAAAGTATAAAAGATTTAATTAAAATAAATTAAAATTTACAACATAATCAATGCACGGGACTGCGAGTACGCAGCCCGTGATTTCTGCCGTTATTTCTAAAATTTTCATTGACAATGTGCGCACAATATATTATTATTAAATTATGGAATTCGAATTTAATGATAAGAAAAACAATCAGCTGTTTGAAGAAAGAGGAATAACATTCTATAATGTTATTGACTCAATAAATAAAAATGGAATCCTGCTAAATTTCGAACATCCAAATAAAGAAAAATACCCTAAGCAAAAGATACTTGTTGTAAACATTAATAATTATGCTTATTGTGTACCCTATGTAATAAAAGGGAATACATGTTTTTTAAAAACAATATTTCCGTGTAGAAAATTTAAATATTTAATTGAAAAGGATGAATAAAATGGATAAATATGAAATAGAGTATCTAAATAAAGAAGAAAAAGAATTGATGGAAGATATTAATAATATTGATGTTAAAACATTAAAACAACCTTCAAAAAAAGAACAAAAATTATTTAGAAAAGCAGCCAGAAATTTTATTGCAAATGAAACAAAAATGAATATTAGACTTGACCCATATGAATTGAATAAAATCAAAGAAAGAGCTAATCACGAAGGTCTTACATATTCTGC
>JACRDZ010000262.1 GCA_016212735.1 Candidatus Firestoneibacteriota bacterium
AGCTTATTATTATATATTTCTATTTTCAAAAGAATGGTTAGAAAAAGAAAAATCAATTAAATTTAATAATGATGCTCAAGATCATCAATTAGTAGCTGATATAATATTAAGAATAACATTAGGGATATATTTCATATGAATTGCTTTGTAACTGCCTTTTATCCGTAGTATCAAAAGGTATTAAATCCTTTAATTTATTAATATTTTGAAATTCTTGAACTAATTGTTTCCAATTATTTTTGGTCTGGGCTAACAGATTAACCAAAATTACATTTTAACAGGAGATCTGCATGAATTCAGTAATTATACTTATTCTTGGAATAATTGTTTATTATCTGGGCATAAAAGTATATGCTCAATACATTGATGAAAAAATAATCAAATCTGATCCAAAACGTGCTACTCCGGCTCGAATGTATGCAGATGGAGTAGACTTTATGCCGACTCCAAAAAATATTCTTTTCGGGTATCAGTTTAAATCGATTGCAGGTGCAGCTCCAATATTAGGGCCGATTATTGCAATAAAATGGGGTTGGTTGCCCGGACTCGTCTGGATTCTTCTGGGTACCTTATTTATTGGATGGGTACAGGATTATACAAGTGCTGTAGTATCAATACGCAATGACGGCAAAACATTTGGAAGTATCAGTTACTCTCTTATTTCTCCAAGAGCGAGAACAATTCTTCTGTTTTTTATATATCTTTATTTATTATTGATTGCTGCAGCATTTACTGATATTGTTGCAAAATTCATGTCAAATAATCCATCACTGCCATTATCTATTATTGTATTAGCATTAGACGGAATGCTTGTTGGTTTTATGATTTATCGCAGTCAGTTCAATTTAGTAGTTGTTACTATAATTGGACTCGGTCTGTTTTATGGCGCAATGATTCTTGGCAATTTTATTCCTATAAATTTTTCTGATCCATCTTTCAATCTGATTTTTTGGGCAATTTTTGCTCTGGCATTTTCTTTCCTTGGTTCAATTCTGCCAATATGGAGTTTTGTTCAACCAATAAATTATCTCGGATTTTTTATAATTTTTATAGGAATGATTGGTATAATTTTTGGTATAGTAGTTGGACATCCAAATTTATCTGCTCCAGCTATAACTGGCTTTACTGTTGATAATCTGCCTCTGTGGCCAATGTTATTTGTTACTATCGCATGCGGCGCAACATCCGGCTGGCATAGTATAGTGTCTTCAACAGGTACTTCACGGCAATTAGAAAAAGAAACTGATACAAGACCTGTGGCAGGAGGAGCAATGTTTTTAGAAATGATTCTTGCGCTTCTTGCACTTATAATTGTCAGTATTAATACAACTAAAGTTCCGCCGCCTGTTTTGTTTGGTAATGGTATGGGTGATATTTTGCATTATCTGGGTTTACCTGTTGAATGGGGAAAAGCATATGGTCCTGTCATGATTGTTATTCTTGCTATTACAATATTACATCTTGTTATAAGATTTATGCGCATAGCAACCAATGAATTGGCAGGTAAAGCTTTTCCTCTGCTAAAAAATCAAATAGCAGGAACAATGTTTGCTCTTATTTTAACATTTATTTTAGTTTATACTGGTACTTTCAACTATATCTGGGTATTGTTTGGTTCAGCAAATCAGTTAATGGCAAGTCTCGCACTTCTTATATGCAGTATCTGGCTTGTGTCTCAGAAAAAACCGTCTTATTTTACTTTTTATCCAATGATTTTCATGTATGTTACCACTATGGTTGCTCTTATTATTACAGATTATCAGCTTCTAAAGCAAGCTATAAATAGAATCGATCTGGCAGGTAAACCTTTAGCTCTAAATTCAATTTTAGGAAATTGGTTCGCAGGTATAATAGGTATTACACTTTTTATTTCAGCAGTTATCCTGGCATATGATGGAATAAAGGCATTTATAAGGTATAGAAAAGAATTATTTATTAAAATAGAGGAGAAACCAAATGTGTCTCTATAGAACGAGTCGTGAGGCTTGGGAATGGGCTACTCTTGCACCTTATGCAACAAAATCAGATGACAGAAGGTTTTCCTGGAGGTATACAGATAATATAAAACTAAAAGATATTTATACAAGGTTTCCCTCAGAAAAAACTAATGATCCTATTGACCAAAGTGGCTCAAAAAGCAGGTATAAAACTGCTTTTCAAATTGACAAAGAAAGAATTATAGAGTCTCAAGCTTTTAGACGGCTTGAGTATAAAACGCAGATTTTTGTTTCGCATGAAGGAGACCATTTTAGAACTAGATTGACTCATACACTAGAAGTAGCTGCAATATCTCGGGCTGTTGCAAATGCATTAAGGCTTAATGAAGATTTATGTGAAGCTATTTCCCTGGCTCATGATTTAGGACATACACTCTAAATTGTATTTCGAATAGGCTCTTAATATCAAAAAAAATATTTATTTACAAACCTCCCTCTTCCTACTATAATAATTATTTCGGAGATTCGAAAAATGCTTGATTATTTAGGAATTTTTCAGAAATTTAATAAAAATGATATAAAATATGCTGTAGTCGGGGGATTAGCAGTGAACTTATATGGTATTCCTCGGATGACATACGATATTGATTTAATTCTTTATTTGGGGAATGAAAATCTTTGCAATTTTTTAAGCATTATGCAAAAATGGGGATTCAAACCAAAAATTCCTGTTGATATTTTGGATTTTGCTAATTCTGATAAAAGAAAAGATTGGATTGTCAATAAAAACATGAAAGCTTTCAACCTGGTAAACCCAGATTGGGCTATTTCAGAAATAGATATTATTATTGATACTCCCATAGACTATCAAAAAGCTGTAAAAAATTTAAAATATGTAACGATACGCGATGTTTCTATTCCACTTATTTCCATATATGATCTTATTATTATGAAACAAAGCTCTAATCGGTTGCAAGATAGGGAAGATATAAAGCTTTTAAGAAAGGTTATTAATGAAAAATAAAATTACTGGATTCAGTTATCATATTAGTATTGAGAAAATACGCGAATACAAGAAAATGCCATTGGAAAATCGACTTATTTGGCTCTATCAGGCTAATTTATTGCGTCTTCATTATCCTGAAGATATTATTCGTGTACAGGACAAATTTCGGAGTGGAGAAATTTAGAATATTATAAAGAGGAGTTATTATGTCAGATAAAGAAGAGAAAAAGGAAAAACCAAAATTCAATTTTAAAAAGAATATTAAAGAATTTATTTACGGTATGGCATCACATGATACAGCGCGGTTTGCTCTTAAAACTCGCGGCAGTATGGAGCACCTTTTTATACTTATTACAATGGGTGACATGCTTGGAATTCCAATCCTACCGCCATATTATTCTCTAAAACTCCTTCCCTATGTTGTCCCTCAAATAGCAACATGGAAGAGAAGGATGCTGAGGGAAAAAGATTTTACAGATACATTGGCGTAAAGTACTCAAGTTGACTGACTTTTTAGCCATAAATTTTCTAATTGAGTATGTTATATATTATTGAAATTCTTCAATAACAATATTTATATTTTCAAGTGTTTCTCCATTTTTCAGCTTAACAAGATGATCCTGTGTCCCATTATAACTGCCAACCAGGTCGCCTGGTTCAAGAGGGCCGCCAAAAGTATTTCTTGCACCTATATAATAAATTCCGCCTTCTTTTAAAAATATTTCATATTTCCCATCTTTTTGTGTAGCCAGTGAGCGTGATAGCGGTTTCCCGACCATCTGATAATCTTTATACACAAAAGCATAAATATTTTTTATTTTTTCACCTTTTTTATTTGTAATAAAACCTTTTATAACTGTTGTTAAATTTTTATTAGATGCAATATCCCCTTTTTTAATATCATTAAGTTTTTGTGAATCAATTTTTTTAAGATACAGTTCCCCTGCATCAAAATATTCATTTTTAATCACATTAATAGGATTCTTTTCGTAAATAGAGTTAAAATCTCCTTCATCAAGCGGTCCCAGTTTGGAGCCTGATTTTCTTTTTCTTGCAACAAGGAAATATGTCCCTGGTAAAAGATTTATTTTAAAGCTGCCATCATCTTTTACAGGTTTTGTAAGATAATATGATGGGCCGCGTAGCTGTGAATCGTCATTATTATATATGTAAACAAAAACGTCATCAATTTTTTTATCATCAATAATAACTTTGCCTTTTATTCCGCTTCCTTCAGGAATTTTATCTCTCTCTTCTCTTATTTCATTAAGTTCTATTTGTCCAATTTCGGTAAATTGGTTTTCTTTTACTATAATCGGATTATTAAAATAGGATGCATCAAAATCCCCTGTGCGCAAAGGCCCTACTTTAGCATAATTCCATCGTTTGCGGGCAACAAGATAATATTTGCCGGGTTTTACATAAATAGTAAATGTCCCGGGAGTTCCTGTAGCTTCAGAAACCTGGGTAAATTCCTGGCGGAAATTAGTATTTTCTGTGGGATATACATAAGCATAAGCCCAATTAACACCTATTCCCTGATAAACAACAGTCCCTATAATTCCAGATTTTCCTTTTTCTTGTGTCTTTTTTCCCTGTTTTGAGCAGGAAAATAATATTAAACTTAAAACAAATAACAAAAAAGTTTTTTTCATCTTAAATCCTTTTTAGTATAGGAATTTCCTTGACATCTATATTATAGCACCATATATTTATTTAATTATTGCAATTAAAGTTTCGATTTGAATAATTATATATTATACTACAGAGGAATAATAATGAAAAAACTTTTTAGGGCTTGCGAAAAAATAAATTGGGCAAATTATCGCGCAGGATTTTTGTCGGAGTTCAAGGCGCATCCGCAGGTGCATAGCAGAATTGAGCTATGCAGCAAGGATGCAACTCAGAAATCCGGCAAAAAGACAAGTGAGAATGTCCAAGTTATTTTTTCGCAAGCCCTAAATATATTTATTATTTTTGTGTTTTATTCTTGCATCTTTAGCTGTACAACTAAAGTACAAGTGCGTTCAAAAGATGTTTCTCCTAAAGACTGGCCAAATTTTCATTATGATATTTATCGTTCAGGATTCTATGGTGAAGCTCCGAAAAATTCCTTAAAAGTATTATGGAAGATAGAATTAGGCGGTCCAATAGAATCAACCCCTGCTTATGCAAAAGATGTTTTATATGTTGGATGCAGGGATAATTATTTTTATGCAATTAATGCATCAAACGGTAATATTATATGGAAGTTTAAAACAGATTCATGGATAGATTCTTCTCCATGTGTTTTTAATGATATTGTTTATTTTGGCTCCTTAGATAAAACTTTTTATGCAGTAGATGCTGTAGAAGGGAATCAAATATGGAAATTTTCAACATGGCAGCCCATTCGCTCGTCACCTGTTATTAATGGAGATTTTATTTATTTTGGAGGATTTGATAATTATATCTATGCATTAAATGCACAAAAGGGCGATGTTATTTGGAAATACAGAACCAATGCAAGTATATTTTATGCTTCTCCTATAACTGATGAAAATAATGTATATTTTGGCGGATGGGATTCTAATTTTTATGCATTTGACAAAAAAAACGGTCAAATGAAATGGAAATTCAGAACAGAAGGAAATATTGAATCATATCCTGCAGTTCTAAATGGTAAAGTTTATATAGGTTCATGGGATAAATATTTTTATGCTTTAGATACGAACACAGGGAAATTGATCTGGAAATTTAAAACTTATGGAAATATATGTGGAGCAGGAGCTATTTATAAAGATAAATTATATTTTGGTTCATGGGATAATTTTATATATTCTTTAAATACAGAGACAGGTGAGTTAATCTGGAGGTATCGTACAGGTGGACGTATTCTTTCTTCTCCTTCTGTTGGTAAAGATAAAGTATATGTTACTTCCCTTGACCAGAATTTATATGTTTTCCATTCTGATTCAGGAGAATTAATTTCAAAATTTCCAACTGAAGGAGCTCCTGGAAGTCCAATAGTAGTTAATGGGAAAATATATTTTGGATCGAATCATGGTGTGTTATATGCACTGGAGTAGGGCAGGGGTATATATGAAACCCAAAGTTACAATAATCAAATGTTCAACATATAATCAGTCTGAAGTTGATGCAGCAATAGAAGAATGTTTAAAGCCGCTTGGCGGAATAGAGAAATTTGTTTTTACCGGGCAGAAAGTTTTAATTAAACCAAATTTATTAATGGAAAGACCTCCTGAAGATTGTGTTACAACGCATCCATCAATTATACGCTCATTAATTAAACAGATAAAAAAAGCAGGAGGAATTCCTTTTGTTGGAGATAGTCCGGGAGCTGCAATACGCGGTACAGAAAAAATATTAGAAGTCTCCGGGATACGTGAGGCTGTATTGAATGAAGGCGGTAAAATTGTAAATTTCGAGTCCGGCGGTATTAAAAAAGTACAAACACAATTCTCATTTATGCCTTTTTATTATATATCCGGTATAATTGATGAATTTAATGTTATTATAAATGTTCCAAAATTAAAAACACACGAATTAACAAAATATACCGGAGCAATAAAAAATATGTTTGGAACAGTTCCCGGGATGTGTAAGCCTGACGTTCACAGGTGTGCTCCGGGTATTAATAATTTTTCGCGTATAATTGTAGAAATATTTGCAGGAATAAAACCTATTTTGAATGTTATGGATGCAGTTTATGGTATGGAAGGAAATGGCCCATCAGGAGGTCATCCTAAAAAAATAGGTTATATATTAGCAAGTCAGGATGCTGTTGCATTAGATGCAGTTTGTTCTTATATGATTGGATATAAAGTCACCGATATTATTACTACTGTAATAGGATCACAGTACAGACTTGGTGAAATGGATATTAATAAAATTGATACAGAAGGAAAAGATATCAAATCACTGCGTATTAAAGATTTTAAAAGACCAATAACACATCATAGCCGTATTATACCTAAAATATTATTAAAATATGCTTACTCTAAAATAAGAGTATTACCTTATATAAATCTTAATAAATGTCAGCGCTGTTTAATATGTATTAAACATTGTCCTGTATCTGCAATTGAATTTAATAACGATATATTTAAATTTGATTATGATAAGTGCATAGAATGTTTCTCGTGTCATGAACTTTGTAAATATAAAGCTGTAGTTTTGAAAAAAAATTTTTTAGCCAGAATTATTTTAAGAAATAGGTAAAAAAGGTTATTTTTATGAACTTACTTGAACGAATTTCTGCGATTTCATTTGGTTGCCTTGCTTTTATACTTATTTTGCTTTTTTATGTACATTATAAAAATATCAGTCCAAAAGATAGTGCACCAAATTATAATATATCACATAAGAAAAAAATAGATAATAATTCAGAAGATGATTTTATTAATGCAAAAAAACATCTTGATGAAGCCAGAAAATTAAAAGAAAAAGATGATTATATTAAATCTGTTGAAGAATATCGTAATGCAGCAAAGCTTCATTCTGGATATATGGATGCTTCAAGTAAAGATTTTCTTGGAGAAGAACTA
This sequence comes from Candidatus Firestoneibacteriota bacterium, assembly GCA_016212735.1. Next base: position 7,491 of record JACRDZ010000262.1, read on the forward strand.
AAAAATATTATAAAACTGGCTATTGTAAAACTTAATCAGAAATTGCGGCAGAATCCCCAGGATAAGGACACAATTGCAATACTTAAAACAGTATATAAAATGGAAAGAAATTTCGGTCGTGGGTGTGAGTAATACTACAGTGCTACAGTATGACAGAGCGGCAGTACAACAGTTTTTATTCTATCGCATTATCGCACTGTAGCGCTGTAGTAGTAATTAAGCATTATCCAATACAGAACGTACTTTTTTTAATATTTCTGTCATTTTAAATGGTTTTTGTATAAAATTATTTATTCCTATTTTATTTAGTTCAAATACTTTATA
>JACRDZ010000263.1 GCA_016212735.1 Candidatus Firestoneibacteriota bacterium
AACTATGGAAGAAATACATTCTGAAATAAAATGTCCGGATCATGATCGTCCTGAAATAGTTTCACTTGTAGATAAACTTATCAAGGAAGGGAAGACAAAAGAAGAGATTCTGGATGATGTTGGGAATAAATTTGGAATAGGTGTATTAGTTAATCCAAGTGAGAAAAAAATTGGGGTGGTTCCTTTCCTTGTCCCATCACTGGTTCTGGCACTTTCAATAATTATTGCTTTTGCATATATTGGTAAATGGATAAAAATAAACAAATCAAAAGAAAAAGATTCTAATATAGATAAAAATAATAATAAACAACTTAATGATGAAAAATATGAAAATCAATTTGAAAAAGAATATAAAGCATTTAAAGAAAAATCGTGAGTCTCAAGTGAAAAGAATCCTGACATACGAAGGGAGATTTTTATGCCATTTGTTGTAATTATATTATTAAGCTTATTTGGAATAGTTTATATTTTATATCCTTTTTTTGTAAAAAAAGAGCATATTTTAACTCATATAGGTAAATTTGAAGAAAATCTAGCAGATTTAAATGATCATAAAATATCTATATTTACAACACTACGGGATCTGGAATTTGATTTTAATACAAATAAAATTTCTAAAGAAGATTTTGAAAACTCATGGATAACTTATAAGAATAATGCTATAAAAATTATGAAAGAAATGGATAAACTGAAAGGGCAGATGGGTAAAAATAGAAATTAAAAGGATAGGATCTAAACATAGAGAGATAAAATGAATGATGAAAATATAATACATGTAGAAAATGTTACTAAAAAGTTTGGACATAAAAAAGCATTAAAAGGAATCTCTTTCAGTTTAAAAAAAGGTGAAACTCTAGGCCTTTTTGGACCAAATGGTGCAGGGAAAACAACTCTTTTAAAAATTCTTTCTACTTTGAGCAAACCTTCTTCGGGAAATATCAAAATTGCAGGATTTACTCCTCATGAGCATGAACAGGAACTTAGAAAATCTATTGGAATTATATCTCATGAAAGTTTTATTTATAGTAATCTCACCGCATGGGAAAACCTCATATTCTATAGTAATCTTTATGATGTTAAAGATTCAGAAGCGAGAATAGAACGATTGCTTACAGACTTAGGTTTGTTTGAAAGACGAAATGATTTAGCGCGGACTTTTTCCAGAGGTATGCAGCAGAGACTAACTATTGCCAGAGCTCTTTTACATAATCCTGAAATAATATTTCTTGATGAACCGTATACAGGGCTTGACCAGCATGCAACACAATTATTAAGCAATCTGCTCGCAGGTTTATATAAAGAAAAACGTACAATAATTTTAATTACACATGATTTATCGCTTGGATTTAAAATAAGCAGTCATATCGCAATTCTTTGCAGCGGTGAATTGGTATTTTTTGAAAAAAAAGATAATATAAAAGAAGAGGACTTCTTGCAGGTTTATCATAAAAAAGTTGGAGAAAAATAGTATGAGTAAATGGGTAGATGAGTGGATGGAAGTATAATTTTTTTAACTCATCAACTCATATACTCATTAACTCCTGCGAAGCAGGATATTTTCGGAGCAAGATACGATGTTTTTAAAAATCTGGGCAATTGTTAAAAAAGATATAATTTCGGAATTACGTTCAAAAGAAATATTAACTTCTATGTTTTTATTTGCCATGCTTGTAATTGTAATTTTTAATTTTACATTTGAACCTGGTAGTGTAATAGTTAAAGCTGCAGCTCCTGGTATTTTATGGGTAGCTTTTACATTTGCCGGAATATTGGGGTTAAATCATTCTATGGTTTCTGAGAAAGAAAATTCCTGTCTGAATGGACTTATTCTCTCTCCTTTAGACAGAGGAATTATTTATCTCGGGAAAATGATAGGTAATATAATATTTATGATAATTATCGAAGCTATATCTTTAGTATTTTTTTCGATATTTTTTAATCTTGATTTACTTTCTTTCCTGTTCCCATTACTTATTATTATTTTACTGGCTACAATAGGATTTGCTTCAGTTGGCACTCTTCTGGCAGCTATGTCTATAAATACCCGTACACGAGAAGTAATGCTTCCTTTACTTCTTTTTCCAATTTTGGTTCCTGTAATAGTAGGTGCTGTGAAGTCTACAGAAGCTTTATTTAAAGGTAAAATACTGGCAGATATAACTAACTGGATGAATTTATTAGGTGGTTTTGATATAATATTTATTGTATTATCGTTTCTTGTTTTTGAATATGTAATAGAAGAATAAAAAGGAGTTTTTATGTTTCGATCAAAAATATTTATTTATGTATTAGCTGGTATAACTTTCATATCCATGCAGGTTGATTTATATGCAATATTTATGTATGCTCCAATTGAAGAAGTCATGGGAATCGTACAAAAAATATTTTATTTTCATGTACCAATTGCATGGGTAGCGTTTTTTGCTTTTTTTGTTGTTTTTATTATGAGTATTTTATATTTGCGGAAAAAAGAACGTATTTATGATATTATTGCACTATGTTCAGCAGAGATAGGAGTATTATTCTGTACATTGGTACTTATTACAGGTTCAATATGGGCGCGTCCTGCATGGAATACATGGTGGACATGGGAGC
>JACRDZ010000264.1 GCA_016212735.1 Candidatus Firestoneibacteriota bacterium
TAATATCATGAAAAAAATTATTCCAGAATCCTCTGTAATAAATTCTATATTTTTATCTTTAATATTTATAAATGATTTGGTTAAATCAATTAGCATATTTTTTGTTCTGGGAAAAAAAGTCCAATCACAAAACCAATCCGGAGCCAATGGGGTATATTTACTTATATCTTTATGAGCTAATATTAATTTTCCATCAGGAAGTAGTAATTCAAAAAAAAACTTAATTAAATTTCCTAAAGCTCTATCTGGCAAATAATCTGATAGACCAATAGTATAAATAAGGTTTTGGCATCCAAATTTTGTAGTGTAATTTTTAATATTTATTTTATCTTTTATGAAATCATATATATTTTCTTTCAGGAATTTAAATTTAAGATTTGAATGTAAACCACTTAAAGCTTCTTGAGAAAACTGTAAAGCTGCTTCATCTTGATCTATAAGAGTGATGATTATTTGTTTATTTTGAAAATTTGTATTTAAAAATAATTCTTTTAATTCTCTGGAAGAACCACATGCTAAATTTAGAATATTGATTTTTTTAAAATTCGAATTTTGAATGTAGTTCAATAAAATTTCTTTCATTTTATTTTTACGATTTTTTACAGCCACAGCATATTCGTTATATAAAAAATCTTCGTCAAATATATATCCAATACCTTCAGAAATAACCTTCTCATTATATACAAATTCCATAATTATATAATCACCGGGATACCCTCTTGGTTTTTCATAAGATCTTTTAAGAATATAACTTTTATATGCCCACTTACCAACTAGTGATCTAAAACTTTGTTTTATTTTCTTAGAAAGTATTCTATTATTAATACTTTTTTCTAATTTGTTTCCTTTCTCTAAAATTTTAGTATTAAAATATGATAAATCTTGTTTGGCTTTTTCTATAGAAAAAACTTCTGTTTCTATTTTTTTTGTTAAAATAGTTAAATTTAATAAATATTTTTTTATTGCTTTGGCAAATTCAAGTATATCTCTTTGAATAATTATATCAATATTTTTAGATTGAAAAGATTCTAACAAAGTAAAATATATCTTTTCCTCTGTTAAATTAATGTTTTCTTTTAATAATTTTTTCATGAATTTTTAAAAATATTTGATTAATAATAATTAAATATAGTTAGATCACCTTTATGAAATTTTATGATTATTTTTTATTTTAATAATTTATTATTATTTATAATATAATTCACAATATCTTCAACAGTTTGCATTTCTTTAAAATTTTTTTCTAATATTCCTATATTAAATATATCTTCAATCTGGAATAGAATCTCTATTGCTGTAAAAGAATCTATTCCTAAATCATCAATTAATAAAGAATCAAGTTTAATCTCTTCAATAGGGAGTTTAGACTTATCGGCTAATATCTTTTTAATTTTTTTCTCTATATCAATATATTTCAGGTCATTATTTTTCATAATAAATTCACTATTATCTTTATATACTTAATATTTCCTTAACACTACACATCCATTACAATTCCCAAATCCAAACGAATTTGAAAGCACTATATTTATTCTTGCTTTCCTGGCTTTATTTGGTACATAATCCAGATCACATTCCGGATCGACTTTCTGATAATTGATTGTTGGAGGAATAATATCATTTTCTATTGCCAAAGCACATACGATTGATTCTATTGCACCTGCTGCGCCAATTGTATGTCCTATCATTGATTTTATCGAACTAACAGGTATATTATATGCACGATCTCCGAATACTTTTTTTATTGCTTTAGTTTCTGCTCTATCATTTGCTCGAGTTGAAGTTCCATGAGCATTAATATAATCTACTTCTTTTAAATCTATATTTGCATCTTTTAAGGTTTGTTCTATTACTTCTGTTATATCTTCTCCATCAGGCTGAGGAATTACCATATTGCGTGCACCAGAATTAGTTGCACAACCAATTACTTCTGCATATATATAAGCATTTCTTTTTATGGCGTGTGACAACTCCTCTAAAATTAATATTCCTGCTCCTTCTCCAAGTACAAAACCATCTCTTTCTTTATCAAAAGGCCTGCTTGCTTCTTCCGGACAATCGTTTCTTTTAGATAATACTCTTAAAGAATTATATGCAGCAAAAGTGAATTTAGTTATAGGAGCTTCCACACCTCCTGTAAGCATAATAGCTGCTTTATTATCTTGAATTTTTTCATATGCTTCAATAATAGCATTTATTCCTGAAGCACAAGCAGTAGAAATAACAATATTAGGGCCTGTAAGATTATATTCAATCGCAATACAACTTGCAACTGAATTAGGACTTATCTTTGGAACACTTATTGGAAATACTTTATCAAATCCTTTTTGGTATGCAAGCAATATCTGTTCTTCATGGAAAAGTAAGCCTCCTAATCCAGACCCAATATAAACCCCGATTTGTTTTTTATCTTCTTTTTCTAAATCCAGCCCGGAATCTTCCAGAGCCATCTTTGTACAGGCTAACCCAAAATGCACAAAACGATCAGTCCTTCTGGCAACATCTTTATTCATATAATCCAGAGGATCAAAATTTTTTACTTTAGCACATATCTTTGAATCCAGATTTGATACATCAAAATCCGTTACCAATGCAGCTCCTGATTTTCCATGAATTATTGCCTGCTAGAATTCTTTTTCCCCAATGCCATTTGGAGCTATAACTCCTAATCCTGTTATTACAACCCTGCGTTTTTTCATAATATTTTTAATTCTTCTTCTTTTGGCACCACCCCATTCCAACTTTGAATATAATTTTCACTCATATCCGTTACTACTAATGTTGGAGTTGACATTACATCATAAAAACTGCCTTCTGCAAGTCCCTCAGCAGTTTCAACATTATAATATTCAACCTTTACTCCTTTTTTTTCACATTTTCCCCCAAGCTGTTTTGCTCCAGGACATGAAGGACATCGTTCTTTCCAGAATATTTTTAATTTATTCATGATTTGCTCCTTTCCAACTCATTATTCCAGCTTGCTTCTATATCTATCGTGTAATTCGCCTATTTTCCCTTTATTCCAACTTGAGGTTTTTGTAAAATAACCAGTAATCCGTGTTATACCATCTACATTAACTGACCCGCAGAACGAACATTCGTCCCTTAATCCGCGGGCTGTTTTTCCGCAATTATTGCAGATAGTAAATTCAGGTGAAAAAGCGATTTGAGCATTCTGACTTTGTCTGAAAGTTTTAATAACAAAATTTGAAATTGATTCCGGATCTGGTTTTGATTCACCAAGCCAGATATGAGTAAGAGCCCCAGCTTCAATTAAATTATGGAAAATACCTTCTGTAACAACTCTGTCAATAGGATTGGCAGCATAAGCTACGTTCAGATATGTCGAATTAGTATAATATATTTCTTTTTTATCAATATTTCCTTTCAGGACACTTTTTGCTTTTTGCGGCCAATGTTCCATGTCTAACTTACAGAATCTGTAAGCTGTAGATTCAGCTGGAGTCTGTTCAAGAACAAAATGCATTCCATATTTTTTTGAAAGTTCATCAGATTTAAGTTTCATATGCGCAATGACCTTTAGTCCTAATTTAATTGCATCACGTGATTCATGCATTTCCTGTCCCAGATGAAACTGCACCATTTCATTTAATCCTACCATTCCGATAAGATATGTGACCCTGTGCATACGGAGATAAGGAGAGCCGTCTTTTTTCATTGTAAGAAAAGCAAGAGGACCTTTATTGTTCAGAGCAAGTATTTGTTCGATAAATTTCTTTTTCTGAATATGTGCTTTGGCTGATAATTCCATAAGATTATCAATAAGTTCAAATAACTTATCATCTTTCCTGTCAGCTTTATATGCTACACGAGGTAAATTTATTGTCACGTTCTGCAATGCGCAGTAACGCATACGCCACGGTTCACGCGCATCATCAAAATCGCTTTTTTCCAATTTAAAACTCAATCTGCAGCATTCTGATATTTTTGCTGTTTCTCCTCTGTCAAAAACAAAATAAGGATTCCCCTTTTCTGAAGCAACACTGGATATATGATGAAGGAAATCTTCATGACCTGGTGTATTAAAAAATTTCTCTGTTATATGTACTAATGGTTTTGGAAAGAAAAACGGACGTCCGGAAGCGTCTCCTTCATTATATACATCAAATAATGCCCAGACAAAACGCTGCGCTTCTTTATGATATTCTTTATATTTTTTCCCTGTATATACTCCTCCCGGACCAATTGCAGGTACTTCTTCAAAATGTTTTGGGATTTCCCAATAAAGATTAATATCACTGAATATTGCCTGTCCACCCCTTGCAACTGCTTGCTGTGAATATTCAAAAATCAGCATTTGCGCTAATTGTTTTACATCTTTATCACTTAAACCTTCAAGGAAAGGGGCAAAGAATATATTAATTGCATCCCATCCAATAGCACCTGCAAAATGACCCTGTAAGCATGCAGACATTTTTATCATCTGTCCAAGAAGTACCTCAGGATGTTTTGCTGGAGCAGCAATAGATATGGCATTAGGTAAATCCAATCCGAATTTTTTTACATATTCCAGACTCTGTCCGGAGCAATATGGTCTGTCAATAAATCCGAGATCATGAAGATGAATATCTCCCATCCCGTGTGCAAGAGAAACATCAGGTGAAAAAACACTTAAAAGAGCAAATTCTTTTTTAATGCTTTCAGCCAGAGTCATGTTTGTAGCTTCAGGATTGTGAGGCACATTTGCATTTTCTTTATTCGGATTAACGATTATACGCTCTGCATCAAATAATGGAACTCCAAGCCGCGAATGCATATTGCGTTCTTTTTCAAAACCATACTCTATTAATTTAGCATTAACAAGTTCACGAATAAGAGGAGAAGTTAACGTTCGTATTTTAGAATAAATAATTTCTTCTTCAACTTCCTGACTAATAGAGTGAGCAATTTTAGCAGGCAAACCTGTTTCCTGAATAAGTGCAGCAACGATTTTCTGTTTATCCCAACCAACAATATCATCTTCAGTTCGTCTTACAAAAAGACTTATATCAGTTGATTCATTAACTGAAGATTGGACTTCCTCTTCTTTCGGAATTCCTTCACGAAACTTACGAATTTTTGTTCGTTTTTCACGATAAAGTATATAAGCTTTAGCTGTTTTTGCATGTCCGGTTTCAATTAAAACTTTTTCTACTATATCCTGAATTTCTTCAACTTCAGGAATACGTCCTTGATACTCTTTTGTAAGATAAAGAGTTACAGCTTCTGCAAGTTCATCAGCAAGCAGTCTGTCTTCTCCTCCTACTGCTCTTGCTGCTTTGAATATTGCATCTGCGATTTTTTTCTTGTCAAATATAACAATATTTCCATTTCTTTTTTTAACCTGAGCTAATACATTTACATCTTTTTGTGCGGTTTGATTGGAGAGAACAACAAATTTTTCCTGGGGATTTTTTTTCATAAATATCCTCCCTTTTTGGTTAAAAACATTTGTATAAATCTAACACATTATAAAAATAATTTCAATAAATATTATTAACA